>JAJRPK010000454.1 GCA_024280785.1 Gammaproteobacteria bacterium | reverse complement strand
GGTTTTAATGGGAGGTGCTGGCATGCTTGGCGCCTGCTTTGGCCGAGGTTAAAAAGAGGCATCATTGTCTGTGCCATCAATTAGTTAATTGTAGTGGCTATTAATCGACCCTGCAGGAAATTAGAGTGTGTAGGTACTGAAGTTTGAATAGTTTGACCCTTTTAGATGGTAGTTTATTTTGCGACTGGTTGAGGTAGTTGCGAATTGCGAGTCGTGGGACGAAAAGATTGTTGATTGTGCGGAATGCACTGGGAGATTATTCCTCTGGCTGTTATTCTGTTACTCTGCGGTTGGCAAAGGTTATTAAAAGACTATTTATTATTAATATCAATTGACGTGGTGATTCATATGGTGGCGTCAATATTTAAGAGGTTATCGTTCAATGAAGCTGGAATACTATCCAATTAGAGGAAGGGGTGAGCTTGGCGACAAGTTTCAGCTAGCGAGAGTGCGTGACGAAAGCGGTAATTATTTTAAAGGGAAGTACGACCAGGCGAGACAATTTTCCTCTGAAGCTGAGCTTAAAACCTATTTGGCCGATATGGTAAGCGTGCCAGAAAGCGAGCTGGATATTAAGCTTATGCATTTGTGAATCTAACGGTTAGTAAAAGAAAGACATAAAAAAGGCCTTATATAAGGCCTTTTTTATGTCTTTCTGGATTTTTATCTAGCTCAAATCAAAAAATAATATCAATGCCTATGGCGATGTAGGCCAAGCTAATCACGACACAGGTCGTAATCATTAGCGTAGAATTGATATGAAATTTCTCAGCGTAATCACCGGTGATTTGCCAGCCCGCTAATATCGAATTAAGCCCTGCTAGCACTAATGTTACAGCGAGGTATATTTGGGTCGAAGACTCACTAAAAAGATTGACCAGCGTTAAATGAGAAATATCGCCAGGGCTTGCTAAAAAGTAAAACAGCCATAGCCCAAAAATAACTAAAGTTACGTTGCTTATGCGTTGAAAAACCCATTGTCTTACGCCCATACGAAAACCCCTATTAAAATGCTTAAAGCAACGCCGAGAATTAAGCTCAGCCACGAAACCATACGGCCGCTGTCGAGTTCCTCAAAGTAACCCATGTCTTGCGATACGTGTTTAATGGTACCTATGCAGTAATAACCAAACGCGGAGAGTAAGCCCCAAGCGACAAATTGAACAAGAAAGCTGGTCTGGAGTAGGCCGAGGAATTGGTCAAATTGTGTGGCCGACTGGGAAATGATCCGTAGTGTATATAGCGTAATGCCTAGACCGACCCAACTAATTACCGCGCATATGCGGTGAGCAATCGAGGCCATTGCAGTAACGGGCCAGCTAAATTTGAATAGATCTAAATTGACGGGCCGAGTGTCATTTTCTGCCATAGGCGCTCACCGTGTTAGGTTTGTTCGGCATAGCAAAACATACCGATTTATTGAGTTTAATAACGGTCGTGTTGACGACCTTTATAGTGTAAGGCTTGATTTTAGTCGGCTTTCGCAGCTTTTGGTCTTTTATTTAATGGGACATAGTCTCGGGTTACATGGCCATTATATAGCTGGCGAGGACGACCAATTTTGTACGGGGCGCTATGCATTTCGTGCCAGTGAGCAATCCAGCCTACGGTTCGACCGACGGCAAAAATAACGGTGAACATACTGGTTGGAATACCAATAGCTTTTAGAATAATTCCCGAATAAAAATCGACGTTGGGGTATAGTTTTTTGCTGATAAAGTAATCGTCTTCTAGTGCGATTTGTTCTAGCCGCTTGGCAATTTTTAGCAGTGGGTCGTTTTCGATACCGAGTTCGGTTAGCACTTCGTTAGCCGTTTCTTTCATGACTTTAGCCCGTGGGTCAAAGTTTTTGTAAACTCGGTGCCCAAATCCCATCAGCCGGAATGGATCGTTTTTATCTTTGGCTCGAGCAACAAATTCGTCAATTCGTGATTCATCGCCGATTTCTTCGAGCATTTCTAATACAGCTTCGTTGGCGCCGCCGTGCGAGGGGCCCCAGAGTGCAGCGATTCCCGCTGCGATACAGGCGAAAGGATTGGCGCCCGATGAACCGGTTAAACGCACGGCCGAGGTCGAGGCATTTTGTTCATGATCGGCGTGCAGTAAGAAAATTTTATCCATTGCGCGTGAGATAGTAGGGCTTATTTTATAGTCTTCACAAGGGTTGCCAAACATCATTTGGAGAAAGTTTTCGGCGTAGCTCAGTTCATTGTTCGGGTACATGAACGGTTGGCCCACACTGAATTTGTAGCTCATTGCGGCTAGTGTTGGCATCTTTGCTATTAGTCTAAATGCGGCTATTTCACGATGTTTAGCATCCGATACATCTAGAGAATCATGATAAAAGGCTGACAGTGCGCCGACAACACCACAGAGAATCGCCATGGGATGTGCATCGCGTCGAAAACCAGAGAAAAAAGTTCGTAGCTGTTCGTGAACCATCGTGTGCTTACCAACGGTTGTTTCAAATTCTTCTTTTTGCTCTTTGCTGGGAAGTTCGCCATAAATGAGTAAATAGCAGGCTTCAAGATAAGAAGAATGCTCAGCTAGTTGCTCTATCGGGTAGCCCCGGTGGAGCAAGATTCCCTTATCGCCGTCGATAAAAGTGATCTGGGATTCGCAAGATGCGGTAGAAACGAATCCTGGATCAAAGGTAAAATGATCGTTGGCGACCAGTTGGCTGATATCAATAACGTCCTGCCCAAGCGAACCTTGATAGATAGGGAGTTCCAAGGTGGGGCCATTTTCGATGGTCAATATGGCTTTCTTGACAGACTTTTCCGGCATTATGTCTTTGTCCTGTAACGGGATGGGTGGTCGCGAAAGCCTGTATTTATTGAGCTTTCGAGAAAAGTATTGTTTCGGGATTATACCTGTTGCTTGAGCCTACTTTGAATTGACTACGTTTAATTCATCTATTCATTTCATTGATGTAAGTCATGGATTACATGTCTTGTCCGATTTCTTATTCCTTCCTTCTCTGTGCAGGTTTTATGTGCCGCATAAGTGCCCACCTGATGGTCTTGATGGCGTTCTTAACGCTATAAAACTGTACGAGCAAATGACGGTGCAGCTAGCTAGATACTTATCGCTCAGTCATTTACTGCGCAGTGAATTAGCAGAAGCGCAGATTAACGGTGTATGCTGTCGCAAAAAGTTACGCCTTAACCGCATTCCTTTAGGTATTTGCTTATCCGAAGTTATACATTAATTATGAGCGTCGATATAACTGCCAATCTTACAATCCAGGCGCATACTTAATTGTGAATGAGCGAGGCTACTAATGAGCGAGATTACAGTAGCCTACAACAGTAGCCTACAACGGGAATCTGATGAAGAAAAACGTATCTTGAGTTCACAGCCGACAACTATAGAGCGAACCACCTTTTTGTCAATGTCCCCGCACTTCGTTTGGCCGCAAACAGCTCTTAAATATCTTTGGCAGTGAGCATTTATCGAACAGCTCAGGGTTTGCATCTTATTGCCAATTAAAATAGTGGGATGGATTTGTATAAGGTGTATTCGCTGGCCTATAATCCGCACGAATTTTTAGCGGTAGCATCCGAACCCGCTCAATGGCTATTCCAGACGGGAATTTACCGGAGTTAAAGAAGTATGGCGAACATTCGAACCTTAAGTTACGACGGGGTGATTATTGGTGGCGGCGGAGCGGGCATGCGTGCGGCGTTGCAATTAGCCCAATCCGGGTACAAAACGGCCGTAATATCCAAGGTATTTCCGACCCGTTCGCATACGGTTTCTGCTCAGGGCGGAATCACCTGTTCGATTGCTAGCTCTGACCCCAACGATGACTGGCGTTGGCATATGTACGATACGGTCAAAGGTTCGGACTATATCGGTGATCAAGACGCAATCGAGTATATGTGCAGCGTGGGTCCCGAGGCTATTTTCGAGCTCGAGCACATGGGCTTGCCGTTTAGCCGAACGGAGGGTGGGCGTATTTATCAGCGTCCCTTTGGCGGTCAATCCAAGGATTTTGGAGCGGGTGGACAAGCAGCAAGAACTTGCGCGGCGGCCGATCGAACCGGTCACGCTCTGTTACATACGCTGTATCAAGCCAATATTAAAAATGAAACCGTTTTTCTTAACGAATGGTTTGCTACCGATTTGGTGAAGAACCAAGACGGTGTCGTTGTCGGGGTTATGGCTATCTGTATAGAAACAGGCGAAACGGTTTACGTTAAATCGAAAGCTACTGTGTTCGCCACGGGTGGAGCAGGCAGAATTTATGCTTCGACAACCAATGCTCATATTAATACCGGCGACGGTGTTGGGATGGCGCTTCGTGCAGGGGTTCCCGTGCAAGATATGGAAATGTGGCAGTTTCACCCTACCGGTATATACGGAGCGGGCACTTTGGTTACCGAGGGTTGTCGCGGTGAAGGTGGTTATTTAGTTAATAAAGATGGTGAAAGATTTATGGAGCGTTACGCTCCGAATGCAAAAGATTTAGCGGGGCGTGATGTCGTTGCTCGTTCTATGGTGCTTGAAATCCTCGAAGGGCGTGGTTGTGGCCCCGAGGGTGACCACGTATTTCTTAAGCTGGATCATCTTGGTAAAGATGTTTTGCATGGCCGTTTGCCGGGGATCTGCGAATTATCCGAAACTTTTGCTCATGTTGACCCCGTGTACGACCCAATACCGGTTGTGCCGACTTGCCACTATATGATGGGTGGTATCCCTACTAACATTCACGGTCAGGCGCTAACTCAAAATGCAGCGGGAGAAGATGCTGTCATAGAGGGCCTGTACGCTTGCGGCGAGATCGCCTGTGTATCGGTGCATGGAGCCAATCGCCTTGGAGGCAACTCACTGCTGGATTTAGTTGTCTTTGGGCGGGCCTCGGGTTTATTTATCGAGAATGCATTGAGCCAAGGTATTGAACATCGGGATGCGAGCGAAACAGATATTGATCGGGCACTTAGCCGTGTAACTCGTCTCAACGAGAACAAGGGCAACGGTGAGAAAGTTGCTGCCTTGCGTAAGGAACTGCAAAATATTATGCAGTTGTATTTTGGTGTATTCCGTACCGGTGACAAAATGGATGCGGGTGTAAAGCAGTTAGCCGATTTACGCGGTCGAATTGCCGAAGCTACATTAGAAGACAAAAGCGATGCTTTCAATACCGCTAGAATTGAGGCGTTAGAGTTGCATAATTTATTTGAGGTGGCTGAAGCCACGGCGCTTTCGGCGAGTGTTCGCACCGAAAGCCGGGGTGCTCACGCACGTGATGATTATCAAGATCGCGATGATGAAAACTGGTTGTGTCATTCATTATATTTTGCCGAGGGCAAGCGTATTGGCAGGCGAGAGGTGAATTTTGATCCGTTGACAGTGGATACGTTCCAGCCAAAAGCAAGAGTATATTAACCAGCAATTTATTGTCGATCACTGTATCGGCGCTAAAGTGATTAAAAAAAGTGATCAAATTAATTAACGTGAGTGCATGAAAACCAGTCACTTAGAAGTTAGTGATTCAGTTGGCATCAAACGATGTCAGCTGAACTTTAAAAGCGCTAAACTTGAAAGACCATTAGATTTTAGGAGCATCAGCGATGTTGCACGTTAGTATCTACCGTTACAATCCTGCGAAAGATTCCGCGCCGTACATGCAAGACTACCAGCTTGATACTGGTGGTAAAGATATGATGGTGCTGGATGTACTTGAGCTGTTAAAAGCGGATGATCCTTCGCTGTCTTTTCGGCGCTCATGCCGTGAAGGAGTCTGTGGCTCTGATGGTATGAATATGAACGGTAAAAATGGCTTGGCGTGCATTAAGCCGTTATCCGAGGTGGTTAAGCGCAACAAGCTTGTCATTCGGCCATTGCCTGGGTTACCAGTGATCCGTGACTTGGTTATAGATATGAGTCAGTTTTACGCTCAGTACGAAAAAATTAAACCGTATCTACAAGCAGAAGCTCCCGACACAGGCATTGAACATATACAGACGCCGGCAGACCGAGAGAAGCTCGATGGCCTTTACGAGTGCATTCTCTGTGCTTGTTGTTCGACAAGTTGTCCATCGTTTTGGTGGAATCCCGATAAATTTATCGGCCCCGCTGGATTATTACAAGCTTACCGCTTTTTGGTCGATAGCCGCGACACTCAAACGGCTGAACGCCTGGAAGGGCTCACCGATCCCTTTAGTGTGTTTCGTTGCCAGGGTATTCAAAACTGTGTAGCGGCTTGCCCTAAAGGATTAAATCCTACTCTAGCGATTGGCCATATTCGAGGGATGCTGCTTAACCGCTAGCATCAACTTGCACACCCATCAGTTACGCCAAGTTGTAGGCGGGTCATAGCGGTGATGACCACCAAAGCAAGCCCATCATCAAAAGGCGCGCTAATTTAGCGCGCCTTTTGATGCAAATTAATGACGGTGACGAAGTGGTTGCGACGGAGGTGGTTCGTCGTATTTTTTTTTGCTAGAAAGCGAGCTAATTTCATCGCTCACTTTTAGACCGTTTTTTTTCTGAGACTAATTTGCAATCTTCTTACTTGTTCAACTCACTAATCAGGCTAAACTGAGCAGCTCTACTATTTTCCTTAAATCGTTGAGTACCGAGCATGTCGCAGTCGTCATTGCAAAAACATCCGATGGATTATTGGTCGCGGTCGTCGCATATTGCGGGAGGCAACGCCGATTATGTCGAAGAGATTTACGAACGTTATCTGGAATCCCCCAACGATGTAGATCCAACGTGGCGCGATTATTTTGACAAACTGCCGGCTGTCAGCGGCAATATTCAGCCCGACGTCTCGCATGCGACTATCCGGGCACATTTCCTTGAGCTGGCAAGACAAAAGCGGGGGGCAGTTAGGGCAACAGTAGCTGATAGTCTGGCGACTGAGCACGAACGAAAACAGATTCGAGTGCTGCAATTAATTAGCGCCTATCGTCAGCGGGGCCATCAAAAAGCCAAGCTTGACCCCTTGGGTTTAATGGAGCGGCATGAGGTGCCGGACCTTAACCCCGCCTATCACCATTTGAGTTCGGCTGATTACGATACGGAATTTCAAACCGGTGTTTTTTATATTGGCCAAGAACAGGTTCCTCTGGGAGAAATAATTGAAGCCTTGGAGCAGACATACTGTGGCTCAATCGGGGCCGAATTTATGCATATTGTCGATACAGAGCGTCGGCAGTGGATTCAAAAACGTATGGACAGTGTCCGTTCTTCACCAGAATTCAGTGTTGATACCAAGTGGCATCTGCTCGAGAGATTGACGGCCGCTGAAGGCTTAGAGAAATATCTTGGCTCTCGATATCCGGGTACAAAACGCTTTGGTTTAGAAGGCGGAGAAAGCTTGATACCCATGTTCGATGAGCTTATTCAGCGAGCGGGATCCTACCAGGTTAAAGAAATCGTTATTGGCATGGCCCATCGTGGGCGCTTAAACGTACTGATAAACACATTAGGTAAACAGCCTTCTGAATTATTCGACGAATTCGAAGGTAAGGTGATTTTTAATTCATCTGGAGATGTTAAATACCATCAGGGTTTTTCATCTAACGTTATGACATCTGGAGGAGAGCTCCATCTTGCGTTGGCTTTTAACCCCTCACATCTCGAAATAGTTTCGCCCGTTGTCGAGGGTTCAGTTCGAGCTCGGCAAGACCGCCGTCAAAATTTTGATCGAGACAAGGTTATTCCCATTATTGTTCATGGTGATGCCGCTTTCGCTGGGCAGGGTGTTGTTATGGAGACATTCCAAATGTCTCAGACGCGCGCCTATAAAACGGGTGGGTCAGTACATATTGTCATCAATAACCAAGTGGGTTTTACCACGTCAGCAATTGATGATGCTCGTTCAACAGAATATTGCACCGATTGCGCCAAGATGGTTCAGGCGCCGATATTTCATGTTAACGGCGATGACCCAGAAGCCGTTCTTTTTGTGACTCAAATGGCGTTAGATTTTAGACAACAGTTTAGCCATGATGTCGTTATCGATTTAGTTTGCTACCGTCGCCGCGGTCATAACGAAGCTGACGAGCCTTCGGGCACACAGCCGCAAATGTATCGAGCAATAAAGACGCAGGCCACTACTCGTGACCTCTATGCTAAAACTCTAATCAAAGAAGGTGTTATTACAGCCGATCAAGCAAAACAAATGGAAGATGACTATCGTCAGTTGTTAGAAACGGGCCAACACGTCGTTAAAAGTTTAGCCAGTCAGCCTAATGAAGAGTTATTTGTCGACTGGACTCCCTATCTTGCACATGATTGGCGGGTGCGGGGAGACACCAAATATCCGTTAGAAAAATTACAATCGTTAGCGCAAACAATTAATAATGTCCCAGAAGGGTTTGTGTTGCAGCGGCAAGTGAGCCGAATTATTGAAGATAGGCTTAAAATGGCAGCTGGGGCGATGCCGGGTAACTGGGGCTTTGGTGAAACTATGGCCTACGCTACGTTACTCGAACAAGGATTCCCTGTTCGTATTAGCGGCCAGGATGTTGGCCGAGGTACGTTTTCTCATCGACATGCTGTGTTACATGACCAGCAAGTTTCTGATACTTATATTCCGTTGCAAAATATTCGTGATGATCAGGCCGTTTTTGATATTTTTGATTCATTTTTGTCTGAGGTTGCGGTGTTGGGTTTTGAGTACGGTTACTCCACTACGGCGCCAAAAGGTTTGGTTATCTGGGAGGCGCAGTTTGGTGATTTTGCCAATAGCGCGCAGGTCGTTATCGATCAATTTATTACCAGTGGAGAGCATAAGTGGGGTCGCTTATGTGGTTTGACCATGTTGCTACCGCACGGCTATGAAGGGCAGGGCCCGGAGCATTCCTC
>JAJRPK010000453.1 GCA_024280785.1 Gammaproteobacteria bacterium | reverse complement strand
TGTAACTGAAGCTTATGTGGCCGAGGCGCCGAAAATGTTGCATTACCTGGAAGACAAAACCAAGGCCTCGTTTGAGAGCATGGTGCACTACGCCGATTACTATCAGAACCTTGAGGGTTCTAAATCTGGAGGTCGATCTATAGATCCTTTGCCTTTTCATGCTCGCGATTTAGGTGATTCGTTTTCTACTTTAGGTGCGTCACATGTGCAGACAACTATCTTGGGCATGATGGGCTATACCAATCAAGAGGGAGCTGTTCTGCTCAGCAAAGCGCCGGGCTGGTTCAGTATTGTATTGAAATTGGCGTTTACTTACGTAACGGATATTGCTGGCCGAATAAAATCTCGTCGTTCCCGGCGTTTGGTTATGGGTAACGCCCTGATTGGTCGACTGCGGGCATCGGTAGACGATCGTAATATACCGTTGTGGCTAAATACCCCCGTCGTAGAATTGCTGACCGAAAGTCTTGTTGATGCGGGCAGCGAGTCAACGGTTGTGACGGGTGTTATGGTCAATAAAGCGGGCAAACAATTCAGGATTCGTGCTCGTAATGGAGTTATCGTTGGCGCAGGGGGGTTTGAACACAGTCAAACGTTGCGCAAACAGTATTTACCGGCACCGACTCAAGCGGCGTGGTCAGCCGGTGGCCCAAATAATACGGGTGATTTAATTGTTGCGGCCAAAAATATTGGAGCAGCACTACACTTGATGGACGAGGCTTGGTGGGGGCCGACATTGACACTGCCTGGAGAAGATCGTGCGCGAATGTTGTTTACCGAACGCTCGATGCCAGGCTGTATTATGGTTAATAGCAAAGGCCATCGTTTTGTTAATGAATCGGTAGCTTACACCACTGCTGTACAAGCTATGTATCAGTCGGGAGAAAAAGGAGACAACCTACCGGCCTTCGCTATCTTCGATTCGCGTTACCGCAACGAATATCCCTTTGGACCATTATTACCGCAAGCGATGATGATGGATTGGCTGCAACCGTCAAGCGTTCGTCACCAATTTCTAAAAAAAGCCAACAGCTTAGCTGAGTTGGCAGAAAAGTTGGGTGTTAATCACGAAGGTCTGGAGTCTACCATTCTGCGGTTTAACAGCTTTTCCAGTACAGGAGTGGATGAAGATTTTAATCGTGGTGAAAATAGTTATGATTTGTTATATGGCGATGCGCGAGTCACTCCAAACCCTTGTTTGGCCCCCATCCTCAAACCTCCATTTTACGGAGTAGAGATATTTCCCGGGGATATCGGTACGAAAGGAGGCTTGCTGACTAACGCCAATGCTCAAGTGATGGGTCAAAATGGCCAACCAATTGTGGGCTTGTATGCGATAGGCAATAGCGCGGCATCAGTGATGGGTCGTTATTATCCCGGTGCTGGCGCAACTCTGGGCCCGGCGATGACTTTTGGGTTTGTCGCAGCAAACCATGTTTGCGCTAAAAAAAATAACGATATTGAAATAACGATGATGAAGTAGCGATGCTGGATTTCAAAACAAAAGGTATAAGAAAGTTAATTTATTTTGTCTGGATAAAATAAGGTTGCGTTGATATCGCTCTCGATATAAGATAAAACATTGCAGTACAAATGTTTTATCTTTTTCTGGCTTTGCTTATTGCAAGTATGCTTACCACGTTATCCTGCGTGTTAAATGTGTAACTTGAGCTGACAACTGTAAATATGAGAGATATTCGATGACGTTTAAACCAAAAAAACTACGTTTCGGCGCCTTTTTCGCACCGTTCCACAACGATCGGACTAGCCCTACCTTTGCCATCGAGCGCGACCTCGATCTAGTGCAGTGGATGGATAAGTTGGATTTTGATGAAGCCTGGATAGGTGAGCATCACTCTGGTGCCTATGAATGTATAGCCTCTCCCGAAGTTTTTATTGCTACAGCGGCAGAGCGAACTAAAAAAATTCGATTTGGTACCGGGGTAAGTTCCCTGTCCTATCATCAGCCGCTAATTTTGGCGGACCGCATTGCACAACTCGACCATCAAACCCGAGGGCGTATTATGTTTGGTGTGGGGCCTGGGCAATTAATTGCTGATGCTTATATGATGGGCGTCGATCCTGCGCGCCTCCGCGATCGTATGGGCGAATCACTCGAAGTGTTAGTGAAACTTCTTAATGGTGAGACAGTTAACGCCAAAACTGATTGGTTTACCTTGCGTGATGCTCGTATGCACATGTTGCCTTATCAAGCCAATTTGGAAATCGCTGTTGCATCTGCTATTTCTCCGTCTGGCGCTCGTCTGGCGGGGCAGCACGGGGCTGCGATGTTGTCGGTGGCGGCATCGAGTTCAGAAGGGTTTAAAGCGCTGGCTACGAGTTGGCGTATTTGTGAAGAGAAAGCAAAAGAATATGGGCAAACGGTAGACCCTAATACGTGGCGTGTTGTTGCACCGGTACATATTGCCGAAACGCGAGAGCAAGCTCGTCAAGATATGGCCCATGGCTTGATGGATATGTTTCGTTACTTTGGTAAATTCGGTGGCGATATGATGCCTCAGCCCAAAGACCTCGACGAAGCGTTAGAAATCTGGTGCGGGGCGGGTTTGGGCGCGTTTGGTGTCGGCTTGGTGGGAACTCCCGATGATTTGGTTGCGCATATACAAAATCTGCAAGAACAGTCTGGTGGTTTTGGTTGCTTTTTGACATTGGCACATAACGCAGCTAACTACGAAGCGACTAAAAAGTCATATGAGTTGACAGCTCAATATGTTATGCCGCATTTTCAACATTGTAACGACAATCGAACAGCATCGTTAGACTGGGCGTCGGATAACTCAGAGGAGTTTATGAAAGATTACGTTAGTGGTCTAGAAAAGGCAACTGCCGATCACGAAGCAGAGCAAGCAGCGAAAAAGGCAAAATCATGATAAAGCATATTACTCTTATAACTTTTAAAGATGGCACAACAGACGAACAAAAACAGGCCGTAGAAGAAATATTTAATAGTTTGCCTCAGCATATCCCTGAAATTGATTCATTGGTAATTGGTTTGGATTTGGGCTTGTTAGAAGGCAATGCAGGGCTGGCCGTGGTTGCAGATTTTAAAAACAAAGAAGATTTTTTGGTTTTCTCGACCCATGCTGCGCACACAGACGTTATTTTTCCAGTTTGTGGAGAGGTGATGGCTGGATATGCGACGGCGCAATATCAGGGTTAATGACGATAACAAGACTAATTACAATAACAAGTCTGTCCCCTTTTTATATCCAGCGAGACGTTGATATTAGCCTGCTTTTATGGCGGATGCTCAACTCCTGGATAGGTACTCAACAATGAATGCGGCGCTGGATAATAGTGCAATGAAGTTGGTAGTGGCTAAAGCGCAGAATAAGCGGTTTGTTAGTTGGGATAATTTATAGGGCCGCTAGAAGATTTTGTAAGCAAAAAATTTGAGCTCTTAAGGCGAACGCTTTTAGGGCTTTTTGCGTTTTTATACTTGGTTTGGATTGCCAACTATTTTGGAATAAAGATAAATGGTTAACCTGTAAAAACAGTAGTAAGTTGTTTCGTGGGTGCGAAGATAAAGTTTTCAGTGTAGAGCTTGGCCAAGCTCATGCAATGAAAAGGAGTTTTAGGTTAGGATTTACGGTAATCAGCGGGAACACTCACTTTTAACTTTTGAAAGAACAATGACGTAAGATTCTTAAAATCAGATTAGATTAAGGACAGGTATCGTTTGACATTAAAGGAGCGTCCATATATGTTTTAGGCGGTCAGCAGCGGATCTCATCAAGGCGCGGAAAGGAATCCACTCATTCCTTTATTGACGTCGGATAGTTGTCTGCGTTACCGTTTCTAGCAAAACAGGGGCGGCTCTGGGTGAACGGCTCGTATCGCTAGGCATTAACAGAGTGTCCATCTACGTCCTCGGTGGGATTCATATCAACGGCTTGATTAAACAGTAAAATATATTTTATGAATAACAATTATTTTTTAAAAGATGGTTACGCCATTAACGCGCAACCTTATTTTTTTAACGATTCCGTCGAAGATTCCATGGTGTACCAGCTCGAGGTTTACAAGCACGCTGCATCGCTGCTGGTTCAGCACAAACTGGATTCTGTGTTAGACATTGGCTGTGGTGTGGGGACAAAATTGCAAGAGATGATTCTCCCACACACTTCCAATATCACCGGAGTGGATTCGGATCACGCTATTCCAGAATGCCAGGAAATGTACAGTTTTGGTAACTGGATTGCCGGAAACCTGGAAGATGAGAATTTTAAAATTGAAGGGACTTATGACCTGATCATTTCGGCGGATGTTATCGAGCATTTGATTGACCCGGATAAACTATTGCGGCTGATCGCGGACAGTTCGCACAGCAACAGCCGGGTGGTGATTTCTACTCCTGAAAGAGACCTGCGTCGCGGTTTTGAGCACATGGGGCCGCCGCAAAATACCGCTCACGTAAGGGAGTGGAATGGAGCTGAGCTCAGGCAGTATCTCGAGTCCAGAGGTTTTCGAGTCGATGATTTCCAGATAGTAGATCTGCGCGAAGGAATGAAAACCTGCCAGATGTTTACCGGCACGCTACCTGAGTTTTGTCCTGCCTAGCCTAAAACCGACTCCAAGGCATTAGCCCTTAAGGATAACTCGAATTCAATTTCCCCCCGGATTTGGCTTGTCTGTCTTGAGCATAAACATCAATCTCATTGATATCGAGATTAAGGACTGGTATCGTTTGATATCAGGGAAACATCCATAGATGTCTTGCTTAGGTCGGTATATAAACGCTCACACTTTGGGTCTTTTATCAAACCACGGCTGCGCTTTCTCTAACTGTTTAGCTAAGCGGAACAGCGTTGCTTCATCACCGTAAGCGCCGGTAAAGAGGGTGCCAACCGGAAGCTGTTCCTTGTTCCAAAAAAGAGGGACCGACATAGAAGGTTGGCCTGTAATGTTAGCCATGCCAGCAAAAGGGCTGTAGGTCGCCATTTGAATGCCGTACTCTTCATAATTATCGCTGGATTGATAGAGTAACTTACCGTGAGTTTGGGGTGGCTGGCCAAGAACCGGTGTCAGGTACAAATCGTAACTATGCCAAAAGGGAGCGAGTTGGCGCGACAGACGATGCATAGCTCGCTGAGCTTTCACATAGTCTTCTGCTGTTTGTTCACTGGCCGTGGCGATCATCAATTGCGTTAAATCCTCCAACTCATTATCTCTCGCACTTCGCCCCAGCTTCAGCTCCAATTCACGAACAGTTGCTAGAACATGCGGGCCGATAACCCCGTACATCGTCATCGACAGTTCTATAGGGTCATATTCTGGTCTAGCTTCTTCGACGATGTGACCCAGTGACTCACAAAGTGAAGCTGCGTGTTTTACCGCCGCCACACAATCCTCGTCAACGGGCAAGCCCAACGGGTTCTCTGTATTGAAAGCTATCCTTAGTTGTCCTGGTTCCCGTTCTTGTTCTTCTAGAAATGAGCGGGCAAGAGCTGGTGCCGAGTAGGGATCGCCTGCAACATAGCCCTGAGAAATATCTAATAATGCTGCGCTGTCTCTAACACTACGAGTAATGGCATGATGGGTAGACATGCCGTTCCAGCCTTCACCGAGAAACGGTGCCGATGAAATTCGTCCGCGTGTTGGTTTTAGTCCAAACAATCCACAGGCTGAGGCAGGAATTCGAATGGAACCGCCACCGTCACTGGCATTAGCAAAAGGCACAATACCGGCGGCCACCGCCGCCGCCGCACCGCCGCTGGAGCCACCCGGCGAAACCCCTTGTTTCCACGGATTATGTGTAGGGCCATTCAGAGTAGGTTCCGTAGTGGGCGACAGGCCAAACTCCGGTGAATTGGTTTGCCCTGCAATAACCATACCGGCATCACGATAGCGCTTAACTAAGGCGCTATCGTGTTCAGCGACAATCCCTTTCATGAGACGGCTACCATTGGTGGTAATCTGTCCTTTAACATAGAGATTTAAATCTTTAATCAGCATGGGCAACCCGGAAAAAGGGGCATTCTGTGTATGGCTGGAATTAAGTTCATCCTCAAAGAACTGAATCACTGCATTAAGGTCCGGGTTCAAACGCTCACAGCGGCTACGCATTTCGGCGATGACTTCGGTGCTTTTTATATCGCCTTTGCGGATAAGTTCTGCAAGACCTAAGCCGTCGTATTGACTGTATTCTTTAAACATCTAAACCCCCATTTTTAACGCACAACATCAGTGTTTATAAATCGACAACGTGCACACGTTTCTCGTGGTAATTGGCAGGCAATTGATCAACGTCGAGATAAAAGTTTTGAAACCATTTACGCAACATATTTACCGGCCCATCGCCATCACAAAGAATAGGGTTATCAACCTGCACCTTGCGATTCCATATCTCTACGTCTTGGTTGAATGCCCCATGCGACATTTGCGCTTGTGATTCGACCCACATTCGGGACAGTCCCTCTGTCATTGCCGGGTCTTTTTTTATCAGCACACCAAAACGAAGATCAAAACTATTCTGGTCAATGGGTGTATGAGTCACCAGCAAACGCTGCTCGTTAATTTTGATAGAAGGATCTTCCGAGTTACAACCCCACATATGCGTTTCCATTATTGAGGGGCCATGGTAGGTCGCTCGGCTAACATTGCCCATACCTTTACCCATACCTGAACGCATGCGTTGCGTGTAACAATGGCCCTCGGCCTCGTTACTGAATTCCGTAGCACCGCCAGCCCCGCGAGAGTGTACATAAGAAAAGTGTGCGACGTCCGCCATATTATCCATCAATTCTCTTGGGTGGGAGTTTACCGTCATTTTGATCATGTGGTAACCCGACCAATCATCAGAAAACGAATCTGCTATGTGGGGAACACGCTGCTCGGGAATCGGTTCGTTTCCCTCTGGATCATTCCAGATAAATAACAAATTATTTTCTTCTATTGTCGGCCAGTGTTTTATGACTGCCTTTTGCGGAATACGCTTGGCGTAAGGGATATCGTCACAGATACCGTCGGGCTGCCAACGCCAGAAATGAAAAGGGCAGCGAATTGCATTACCCTCGACGCAGCCATCACTCAAATTTGCTCCCATGTGTGGGCAGTAGCCATCGAGAATATGAACCTCGCCATCTTCGCCTCTATAGGCAACCAATCGGGTACCAAAGTAATCCAGAGTTTTGGGTTTATCGGTATACTCGCTAGCTAAACCAAGGCAATGCCAACCTCTGGCATACCGGTCAGGCCCAGGTTCGGCGACGATAATGTGGGGTTTCTGTTTCTGCGAATTCATATGAATTCTCCGACAAAAAAGGGGTAGTGCTAAATTCGTTTTAGTATCTGGTTCTATTTTGTTATAAACAGGGTGGCTATAAACAGCGTGTCTATAAATAGAATGCTTATAAACAGAGTAAGAAAGAGTATAAACAGGGCGCTCATGCAGTACAAATGAATGAAAATTACAAACAGGACACTCAAATCCTCTACTGATTTTTTGCAGAGCTTTAATGAAGTGTTCTGGTCCATGACCTCTAGCGAGCAAGATATAAATCGCGATTTCACCGTTTCGCCGATGGCCGACTCAATGTGGCAGGCGCTCTCATCTTATAGCGGCGATGAATATTTTTTAGGTTGGTTACAACTGCAATGCGGGTTTATTAGTGGTAGTTATTCCTCAGTGATTGTGCTTCGGCAGCGTAGTGACAACTCGACTGAATATAGAACAGATGATAATAAAGCTTTTGCTCCTGTAGCGGTCTGGCCCGATACGGTGCCGGACAAAGATGACCTATTTGAAATTGTCGATAATGTGATAGCCTGGGGCGAAGGTTTGGTTGTCGAGCTAGAACGAGTGTCAGAGGCGGGCATTCATCCTACGCGGTCGCTTATCCCTTGCACATGCGTTCGAGTTCGGGCTCGGAAGTCATCGGTGCTGTCGCCGTCGCTTTATTTGCTGCTAATAAGCAGACTATTCAAACTGTGAATAGAAGAGATTCTTCATGTTAGAAATCACCCTGATATCAAATACACTTTGGTTTGCCATGGGTTTTAACGTATTCTCAATTCGCAACAAAATATTTGCAAAACTTTTAGTGCCGAGGGAGCAAAGAGATACACCTGTATTTGAAATATTAGCTGAATCGGGGCGGTTCCTTGGAGGGTTTAATTTAGCTTTTGCTGTATGCAACATTCTATTGCTGGTTAACCTGGATATTTTTCCCAGCGATGAGCAAAAGGCTATTTTGTTGTTCGTATTTGCAGTGGCCCATGGTTCGCAATTCGTTTTTAACGTGCCGGTGGCTATTCAGAATAAACAAGGAGGCGGTGTCTGGCAGGTCCTTAAGGGTACCATGCTGTTTATTTTTATAACCGATTTTATAATGATGGCGCTAAACC
>JAJRPK010000452.1 GCA_024280785.1 Gammaproteobacteria bacterium | reverse complement strand
TGTGATCACACCAATTTTATCTTCGATTTCAAGTTTTACTGCTGTTGCCATAACAAGCCTCTAATCCTATCGCTCAAGGTTGAACGCTGTTAATCATCTTGCTTAAAATATTGCTGCTTAAACACCATCATACTAGCATGTACTGTGAAGCCGATTGTGCGTTAGGATAACAATCAGCGATGGTGTAGCAAGCGTCGCCCCAATTAAATTGCGACGACCCTCATGAACTATTTTGTTACTGTCTTGTGACTCAGCCCCATCCGAAGACCAATAAAACAAATCCAATATTCGGAAATACACTACAAAGAAATAGAAATCGCATGCCGTTGAAAATATTCAGCACTTCATTAGCAATAATTAAATATAATCCGTCAGATGAAGTAGACTAACTCTTATCAAAAATGGCTAAGATATTTTAAAGGAAACACCATGTCACAACGGTTGACCACAATCGACATTAGCAAAGAAAATTTAAAATTTTCTGGTGCCCATTTTACTATTTTTTCTGCAACAAATCGCGAAAGGTTGCATGGTCATAATTTCAAAGTACGCGCCAAGGTCACGGCGCCCGTCGACAATAACGGCATGTGCTTTAACTATCAGGAAATTAAATCCAGGCTCCGCGCCATCTGCAATGCCTTGGACGAGTACATGTTATTACCAGCAAATTCTCCTCATTTGAATATTGAACAACAAGGCACACAGTACAAAGTTATTTTTAACGATGAAGCCATGTTTTTCATTGCAAAAGAAACAAAGGTGCTGGATATTCGCAACACTACCGTAGAAGAGTTTTCGTATTACATCTTGGACAAGCTGGTTAACACTGATAATTTTTTTGTAGAAAATGATGTGGCTCACATTGCTATCGGCGTTTCGTCTGGCGACGGACAATGGGGAACCTCTGAATGGACTAACGAATAACTCTGTACCTTTATTTCTTAAATCCGTTCATCGATTAAAAGCACTAGTGCAAAATGCAATAGTGCTTTTAAAACCCTTCTAAACAGGCCGCAACTCATTTAACTCAAGAACATTCTCTCGCAATATTCTTTTCTTTTTAACCTCATCAAACTTGGACAGCTCTGCTACATAATCTAACGGTTTTTCCATCCCTTCTATATGAGGCCAGTCGGACCCAAAAATCACCCGGTCAGCGCCCATATAAGATTCAACCTCGTAAATATCATCTTCCCAAAATGGGTTAATCCAAACATGGCGTTTCAACATTTCAACCGGATCTTCTTGATAGTAACCGGTAACCGCCAAACGATTAGCTGACTGCCTAAGTTTTCTAAATAGATCGGGCAAAAACTCAGCACCATTTTCTACTGAGGCTATTCGCACACCAGGAAATCGTTCAAATAATTTCTCGTAACACAAAGTCGCTAAGAAATCGTGCGCAGCACGTTCAATATTAAAGTGTTTTATGTTTGGCGCCATCGCGGCAGTTAGCCCATCAGCGGCAAAGCCATCGGCAACGTATCCGTGTGTCGTATAACCAGAGTCTGCCGCGTGAACGACGACTGTTATACCCGCTTCACTCACTCTAGCCCAAAACGGGTCAAACTTGGGGTGTGACGGCGACAGAACACCATCGTTAGCAGTCCACACCGCCGCTGGTCGCATAACAACCGTTCGAGCGCCCTGAGCCAGTGCCCATTCTAGCTCCTCGCAAGCAAAATCAACGTCGCACAAAGAAATGTAAGGCGAGCCAAATATACGACCTTGGTAATTGCAGCCCCAGTCTTCGTCCATCCAACGATTAAAAGCTCGAAACTGAACCTTTACCGCTTCAGTATCGTGCTTTAACAACTCTTCGTACAATACCCCCAGCGTTGGAAACATCCATACCGCCTCTAGGCCTTGCTCTTCAAGTTTAGGAACCCGTGTTTCATTTTTGATGTAATAGTCCGGCAAGGGCTCGCTCTCACCCAACAATTCTTCTGGTCGCAATTTATCAGGATTACCCCGTAGGTAAGCTGCTATGGCCCCAGGTTTAGCAATAGGGTCCCAAGTAGGATTGGTAACCGCATTCGCTACCTTACCGCCAACGATGTGACGCATACGACCGTCTATTTCAGCCCATTGTACGCAGCGTCGTTTCATAGATTTGGGTACATAGCGGGTAAACGCATCGTGGGATTCGTAATAGTGATTGTCGCAGTCAAAAGGTAGGTAACCTAAATCAGACATTATGTTGCTCCAAGAAAATTTAGAATAAGGGCAGATACTAAGCAGTAAGGATGAGTAGAACCCATCCTTTATGACAGGACAAACCTTCTAAGCAGTAATGGCTTAATTGCTATAACTTAATCGCTATAATTAGCGACGTATTAAGCAGACTATCTATCGCAAGCTTAATCCGGCCTAGAGCCAGTCACAAGATGAATAGGCGTCAACAAACGTCAAGTTGAACGGATTACGTCAGTAAAATCAGTATAAGTTAAAGCCGCTGCACCCAACATAACGAAAAAACAAGGTTAACGGAGTGGTAATATTTAATTATTTTTGCAATAAACCCGTCTATATAGCGTGGATAATACCAGAAAATCTTAGCGTCTTTACGGTCGTCTCAACCCCGATTAACAACGCTCTATATTAATAACCGATTATAGCCATAGTATCCGAAAATAAGATCTAACCATTTGATTTTAAAGAGTTATTATTTATCACACTTTATCATAGTAAAACATAATAGCGTCTCTTCTGGCCAAAAAAATGCTGCGCAGCCATAACTCTTAGCCCTCCCCGCCAGGCAAAAGCCTCTAAATTTTCAACGCATAATCAAATAAGGGGACCCCACGTCCCATTTTATTTGCCTCCTGCTTGTGTTCTTATACTCCCAACTGATCAAGCTTCTTTATTTTGATGCCAGCTCAAAATATAGATTCAGTTTTAACCTTATAGCTTTATGTTTTAACCTCATATACTTATTTAAATACCGGTCTCAATGTAGGCCGGTTTTTTTTGGGTTAAATTTCTTATCGGTACTCTCAACGGGTACCTAGCAGCTCTCAATATTTTATGTTGCTTTACGCTTGGGCTTGCGAGAATTTTTCTTTTTAGCTTTAGCGGGTTTGCCCTTCTTTGCTTTAACAACGGCCTCTTTTTTCGCGGCTTTAGTCTTTTTAGGTTTTTTGGCTGCATCCTTACTTTTGCTTTTTTTCCTCGTCTTAGACTCAGAACCATTATCAGTGGTTTTGCTAGTGTCACGCTTAGACTTTATCCTCGACTTAGAGCGACGGCTCGAGCCTGCTCCCTCACTGATCTCTAAATCAACCTTTCTTTCATCCAAGTCAACCCGAGCAACCACCACTTTGATTTTATCGCCCAGACGGTAAACTTTGCGAGTGCGCTCTCCGACCAATCGCTGCTGCGCTTGGTCGAAACGAAAAAAATCATGCCCTAAACTTGTGATATGTAGCAGGCCTTCAACGTACAAATTTTCT
>JAJRPK010000016.1 GCA_024280785.1 Gammaproteobacteria bacterium | reverse complement strand
TCTAGCGGCCTCAGCTAATCGTGAAAAAGGGCCGTAGGGGAATAAGGAAACGCGTTCGTGATTGAGCTGGCTGGTCATCAGGTTCCACCCGCCGTTGAGCTCTCCAACTAAATACTTTTCGTTGATTCGCACATTGTCGTAGAATGTTTGATTGGTACGCATACCTGTCATAGTGTGAATCGGTGTGATGCTAAAGCCGGGATCTGTGGTTGGTATCACAAACATCGACAGGCCTTTGTGCTTTTTCGCATCCTGATCGGTGCGAGCGGCTATCCAAACATAGTCAGCGTAGGTGACCAAGCTGGTAAAAGTTTTCTGGCCGTTGATTACCCAGTCGTCGCCATCTTTGTCGGCACGAGTGGTTAAGGCCGCTAAATCGGTGCCCGCACCGGGTTCTGAATAGCCGATTGAAAAGTTGAGTTTGCCGGCCAGAATTCTCGGTAGAATGTCTTGCTTTAGTTCTTCGTTACCAAAGCGCATTAGCGTTGGGCCGACGGTATTGAGAGTTAAGAACGGTAGTGAGAAACCCGCACGTTGCACTTCGTCGGAAAAAACAAATTGTTCTAGCGGCGTTCGACCTTGCCCGCCGTATTCCTTTGGCCAGCCGATACCAAGCCAGCCGTCGCTGCCCATTTTGGCCATTTTCTCCATGTACACTGGGCCGCCGCCTTCGCGATCCGGGCTTTCCATTTCCGTTTTCATCGCGGCTGTCATAATGTCGTTTTCAAAGTAGCTACGCAATTCCATCTGTAGATCTTTGAGTTCGGGTGTCAGATCGATATACATTTATCGTCTCCGGTGAGTAGCATCGAATTGTGTCAATCTAATGCTTAGAGTGAGTTTCAATGGTTAGAATGGAAAATCTTGACTCTTGAAAAAGCAAAGTTCGTTCGCGGATTATGATGACAGAATGCGCTATAAAAACCATGTCCGTTGAGGATCAACTTTAATGGCCAATTGTATCATTCTTTATTTGGAGACTTAATCAGGGTTACATATGGGTAAGGATTAAGAGCTACAGTCTTGCTGCCATGATGATCAACGCAGTACAGCAGAATAAGCCACTCGTATTAACAAAAGATCTAATAGTGGGCAGGTTCTTAAGGTAAACAATAGGGTGAGTTATACGCAAAGCTACAAAGGTCAGGCAGATAAGTTGGCTTGTACTGGTGTCTAATCCAGCGAGTGAAATAATCATAGCGGTGGTAGAAAAAACAATGGCATTTTCCCAAGAGTTTTGTTGTGCGGCGTAGATTCTGGCACCGTAGCCTTCTAATTGAGAGGCTTGCTGGCGGGGGTTGGCGTTATCCATGACGCCGAAGGTTTGCTTGCGGTAATAACCGCCGTAGGCAGCGATTAAGTACGGTAATAAAATCAGGAATGCAGCGCACCAAAGAGCAATGGTCATGGTTTTCGGCCTTATTTTGAAGAGTTTGAAGCTCTGTTTGAAACTCTAGTGTATTGTAAAATTAGTGTTAGTTGTATTCCATGGTAGCATTGGCTTGATAGCTAATCAGCGTTGGTCGGTAAAATGACTATTGCTTAGCGGCGAGAATCTCGGCCATTTTTTTGTGCAGCAAGTTGATGCCTTTTAGCGGCCTTATCATTACTTTAAACTCAATGATTTTTCCTTGATCGTTCCAGCTTATGATATCAACACCATTTAACGTAATCCCGTCGATTTCTACTTGAAACTCTAACGCGGCTTGTTGATTTCCAACAATTTCTTTTTCGTACCGAAACGAATCATTGATTAGAACATTGAACGCGGCGGTTAAATACATTAGGGTTAATGCCTTACCTTGTTGTGGTTTATAAACAACAGGAGAGTAGAAGGTGACGTCTTTGGCCATGAGTGCTTCGAGTCCTTTACTATTTCGTTCTTTTATAAGCTGATGCCATATCTCGAGAGTATTTATCGTCATTGTTTAGCGCCTTTGGATAAATTAAATAAGAAAGTGAGCCTGGCTTGCCGTTGATGTAAGAAGGTAATAGGTTTAGAGTTCTACAGTAGTCTACAAGTTATATTCAGATACAGTCTATCGTTAAGTAAAGAAAGTTAGTGATTTTTGTGAGGTAAATAATATAAAGTGTGTCTATTGTGCTAATGCAACGATTTTAATACAGCGATTTTAATACGGCGATTTTAATACGAAGACCCTCGTTTAACGATCCTAAAAAGGAGAACGGTAGAATGAAAAAGATCTTGATAAAAAAATTGAAAATGTCATTGCTGAATTTGTCGGTGATATTGATGGTGTCGCTAAGTGGATTGGCGTGGGCGGAAGTTGTTTGGATTGATGTTAGAAGTTCACTCGAACATGCTGTCGATAATATAGAAGGTGATATTCGCATTTCTCATAACGAAATTGTCGAGCGAGTGAGTGAGCAGTTTCCCGACAAAAACACTACCATCCATTTGTATTGTCGCAGTGGTGGGCGTGCTGGAATAGCCATGTCTTCATTGCAGCAAGCAGGATATAGCGATGTAAAAAACATGGGTAGTATTGGTGATGCTCGCGAAGAGCGAGGGCTGTGATAAAAGTTATATACATTGCCGAGAAGGCTGGAAGTATA
>JAJRPK010000451.1 GCA_024280785.1 Gammaproteobacteria bacterium | reverse complement strand
TCATTCAACTGCCAGACGAGATGAGCTACTTACGTTTGAGTTATATCAGAGAGAAGGTGTGGAGTGGTATATTTTAGTTTATCCTGACGAGAATAAAGCCAAAGTATATCGGTTGGTGGAAGGTCAATATATGAAAGAGGCTGACTTTAGCACTGAGGCATTTGAGTTTGATATAGGACTTTGTTCCGTGCTGTTAGAGTTTTCTCGTATTTGGTAAGAGAAAAAATTTGATGAGGGCCGACGGGACTTTACATAGATGTAAGGAGCAGTGCTCGACCCCTCATGTTGCGATAAGTCTACTTTACTAGAATGAGTGTTTTGAAGATTCAAAAATTGTTTTTGTCTGTTTATAACCTGCGGGATAAGCGTATTACCCGAAAATACATAAAAATATATTTGTACTACTAAAGCTTTGAGAAATATGAATGCTTCTAAATTGGATTGTCAGCCTCACGGGAATGCTAAACTAATAGTGAGGGAGCCGCGGCCGGCTGATCCACTGCTCTCTATTGTTGTGCCCGTATTTAACGAGGAGTCGATGTCCGTCATTTTTTTGAGGGAAATTCGGTCTGTACTTCATGATGCCGAGTTACGATTTCAAATCATTTTTGTTGATGATGGTAGTACAGATCAGACGTTGATTAAATTGATTGAAGTATCGGAATCTAATGCTTCGATACAAGTGATTTCTTTTTCACGTAACTTTGGTAAGGAAGCAGCATTGACTGCGGGGATTGACTACGCCCAAGGAGACGTTGTGATCCCTATGGATGTGGATTTGCAAGACCCTCCCGAGCTTATTCCTCAGTTTATTTCTAAATGGCGAGAAGGTTTCGATGTCGTCTATGGATTACGAGTATCACGCTCAAGCGATACGCTTATGAAGCGTCAGACAGCGGGGTTATTTTACCGTTTCTTTAATCGTGTGTCAGAAGTTCAGTTGCCTGAAAATGCGGGCGATTTTCGTTTGATAGATCGCCGTGTGGTGGAGGTGCTTAGGAAGTTACCAGAGCGTAATCGATTTATGAAGGGTTTGTTTGCGTGGGCAGGCTTTACTTCTATTGGCGTGCCATACGAACGCCAAGAACGTCAAGCTGATACAACTAAATGGAATTATTGGAAATTATGGAATTTTGCGTTGGATGGGGTTGTGGGTTTTTCTACAACTCCGCTGCGTGTGTGGGCGTATCTTGGCGCTTTTGTTGCTGCTTTGGCGTTCGGTTATGGTAGTTTTATTGTTCTTCGAGTGCTGATGTTGGGGACTGATGTGCCTGGGTATGCTTCTTTAATGACTGCGATATTATTTTTAGGGGGAATTCAGCTTTTGTCGATGGGTATTTTGGGGGAATATTTGGGAAGGTTGTTTATTGCAGTAAAAGGTCGTCCTGTCTATATTATAGAAACAATATTCAAGAATGGACGTAGGGTGCATGAGGGAAGCCTAAATGAATAGATCTGCAAAAAGTACCTGTATTGGTGACTCAGTACATAAGCATTACTATTGTCAGAGTAAGCCCCTGCTGTAGATTGTATTATTTGTGTAGAGTTCGTCGTCAGACGATTCCGTATGAAACATACACTAGCTGCTTTAAATGAGCGCATAGTTACTATTGCTTTAATACCGTAGTCCTCGTTGTTAGTATTCGGTTGAGGGGTAGGTTGCTTGAGGCGGCTAATTTGAAACCTGGCAGCGAATTAAAGAACAATCAGCTATTTATAAGCTTTATTTTATCGGCCTTATACCTCCGATTGTGCGTTGGAATAAACTGGCGGGTATTTGTGCTGTGCTTCCGCAGTGAATTATAGTTACAGACCAGAGTGATTCTTCATTGAAAGATAATCTACGCAACATTCTATTATCAGAGATATTTACAGCGTTAAAATTCTCTATAGTTGGGGTTGTTGCAACGATCCTACACCTTTTGATCGCATTATCGCTGGTAACTTACTACAGTGTTCATCCTATATTGGCCAATTTTTTTGCTTTTTTATGTGCTTTTATGGTTTCCTTTTTTGGTCATTTTCATTGGACTTTTAGTGTTGCTATTGATCAGCGGGTGGCATTGATAAAGTTTTTTGCAGTTACAATGACAGCATTTGCAATCAATAATTTATTGCTAATGGTGTTATTGAATGTAACAAATCTCCCAAAACAGTGGGTTGTTGCGATGGCTGCCATGATTATTCCTGTGGTCACTTTTATATCTAGCCGGTTGTGGGTATTCAACGGGAAGTGATGTTGGACTTTATTTGTGTCCTCTTACTTGTGTATGCACGCGGTTTCCGTCGATTTTTTAGCACGTTTTGGCTCTATAAGAATTCTTGACCGGATAAATAGATATAGCATGAGTAGCATGAGTCCTATGCTTGCTAGCGCTATACCTAATCGTAAGGCGGGTGGCCTAAACCATATTTTGAGTTGACCAGTTGCACTGGCTGGAAGGTCAATTGCGACTAGAAATCCACGATGTGCGACGACTTCTAGCGGTTTATTATTGAGACTTGCTCTGTACCCAGGCCAGAATAGCCGCGCGAAAATCAATCGTCCCCCATCGGAATTTTTAGAAATAGAGAGTGACTCATGTTGGTGCTTCATAGGTTCAGCTGTAGCAACTTGCATTCCTTCTGGGTGCCATGACAAGGTTCCGGGTAGGGCGATTGGGTTATTTCGTTCAAATGTTTCGACCTCATTACCTTTTCCTGCTGAATG
>JAJRPK010000450.1 GCA_024280785.1 Gammaproteobacteria bacterium | reverse complement strand
GCCGGATTGAATGAAGAAAAAGTAAGCCAAATTGAAGACGACTACGCTGATAGCCAGCTAAGTGATAGAGAGAAATTAATCTTACAATATACTGATCACTATCTGAATGACCCGGGCGGCATGAGTGAGGAACTAAAGTCATCTCTAACCAATACATTTAGTGCTGAAGAGATCGTCCACCTTTCTACCGCCCTGCTGTTATTTAATTGTTTTTCTCGTAGCGCCGTAGCTTTTGGAGGTATGCCAGAAGAAGACCTCCCTCGCATGACAATTTCAGTGCCAGAATAAAATATAGAAGACAAAGACCACCCTTTACTTCAGCAATGGATGGTCTTTAGGGAGTGACTTGGAATACCAAATTGCCAGTTTATGCGCCATAGACTTTTGCGATATCTGTGTTTCTGGCAACGGCTGAATCACTTTGTCATGCACTAATAATCGATAAAGATACAAAGTTCGATCGGCAACAGAATCCGTCGGTTCAAATTCAACCACACCGCGCGACTCACCATATTTCATCCCCGCCAAGATAGCGCCTTTTAACAGCTCCTTTTCGTGCTTTAGTTTCTTCATTAACTACCAGCCCTTGAATTTCTCAAGTATTATTTATAGCAATCTCTCTCCAGCTACTCTATAAATACTCAAATAGGTACTCTTAAACCGCGCTTCGACTTAAGCTACAGTCCAGTAGCACTCGCAACCCATCGTAGCCAGAAATCAATATTTCAAACGAGTACCAGCAACCCAACCTCCATCAATCACCAATGGGTGGCCGGTAACAAATGATGCCTCATCAGAAGCCAAATATAAAATACCGTTGGCCACTTCATGAGGTAAGCCAAAGCGTTCCATTAAATGTGCATTTTCCATTTGTGTCTTTATCTCCTTTAAACTCTCATCGTTAAGTATCGCCGTCATGGGAGTTTCAATCGCACCTGGGCACACACAATTTACCCTAATGCCCATAGTGGCATAATCCGCTGCCATATTTCGGGTCATTTGTACCACGGCTCCTTTTGAGGTCCCGTAAGCTAATTGACCGCTTAAGCCATCTAGGCCCTCTATGCTGGCGATGTGTACGATGCTGCCAGAGCTTTGTTTTATCATTTGTCGGACAACGTGTTTGGCAACAAAAAAAGAGCCCTTTAGGTTGATATCCATCACCCTATCCCACTCTTCTTCTGTTATATCTTCGGTCGCCCCACCACTAGAAACTCCTGCACCGTTGACCAGTACATCAATACGACCATATTTTGTTATTACGGCCCTCACAGCTTCTTCTATAGAGGGTTCTTTGGTCACGTCCACAATAAAAGAATCGCTCTCTGGAGCTGTAGCACAAATAGAATCCCAGGCTTCACCCTCTGGCGTCACCAAGTCTAATGCTGCAATAGTGGCGCCCTCTTCGACAAAACGCTGCGCCGTTGCAGAGCCAATACCCGATGCGGCACCCGTAATCACCGCAATTTTATTCTCTAAACGACCCATTCTGTTTTCCTTACTGGTTATTGACGAATGATTGTTCCACAGTTTTCGAATGATTCTAACACCGTGTAATGAACCAAGTATAAACTCTTTGCGTCGCCGAAAGAACCGCAGTAACTGCTACACTAATGTCTCGTAACATAGCTCTATCGTCGATAGTTTTGGTTTTCAATAATCTTGTCAGATACGAGTTTTATGAATGTCTCGTCGAGAGGCGCCAATTTTCTTTTAAACACTAGGTTATGATGCGATTAACTATTTCAACAATAGCAGGGTGTTTAAGCCGACGCTCAGGAGAGATCGCATAATAATGCTCTTTAAACTCCTCCGTTCGGCCAATCATATTCACCTTATATTGAGAAGCGATCGTTTTCTCAATGATCGTCGGGCCTGCAAACACGCCGTAACCCGCCTGTCCAAATGATTTCATCAACGCGCTATCATCAAACTCGGCGATAATATTGGGCATGATTTCGTACTTTTCCAACCATGATGACAAGCGCTGTCGGACGGCGGACTTTTTACCCTGAAGAAGAAAGGGTTGGCCTGATAGTGATTGAGGAAAACCTTGGCGACAAACCGATGCTAGCTGTTTTGCAGCAAAAAAAGTAACCCCGCTTTTGATCATCGGATGATTGTAGGCCTTCACATGACTGCCTGGCTGAAGTGGCTGGTCGGTTAATACCATATCCAGTTTATCGACGGCCAAATCGGCTAACAAACTCTCTTGGTCCCCTTCATTACAAATTAGGCGCACCGGCTCAGCCATATTTAACGCGGGGTTAAGCAGCTTATATGCCAGCACTTTAGGAATGACGTCAGTAATACCAACGGTGAGTGTCTGCCAGTGTGCGGATTCCTTGGTTTTTATAACATTCTTTAGCTCGTCACCCAATTGAAAGATATCGTCGGCATAGCTGTAAACCAATCTTCCCATTTCCGAAAGCTGTAATTTTTTCCTTTTGCGGTCGAATAATTTAAACCCGATTTGCGATTCAAAACTCGTGATTTGGCCACTAATAGTTTGTGGCGTTAGATGTAGCCTTGCGCTGGCTTTGGCAATGCTGCCGTCGGTCGCGACCGCATAAAAATAATACAGATGATTGTAGTTGAGGCGTGTCATGAATTATCCGTGCTCAGTATATTCGATATTTTCGATGATACATGCAATATTATTCGAATTTATCTTATCATTCAAGCAAGCTATAGTTATACGAGACTAAGGCTGCTCACTTAACATAAGTAGGTGTTATGATCCCGCGTCAAATTACTTTTTCGCTTAAAAATTCATTACCGCAAGACTCGATCGCGGGTATTCTTCTTGTACTGATGGCTGTACTCGCGTTACTCCTGGCCAACAGCCCTTTTTCCGGCATATACGAGAGTTTTTTGACAACGCCGCTACAAGTCCGTGTCGGTGAACTGGATATTGCCAAGCCGCTGCTGCTCTGGATTAACGACGGTTTGATGGCGTTATTTTTCTTTCTGGTTGGCTTAGAGATCAAGCGCGAAATGCTTGAAGGGCATCTATCCTCGCCATCTCAGATAGTGCTGCCAGGTATCGGGGCTATCGCAGGAATTGCCGCTCCCGCACTCATCTATTATGCGTTAAATCAGGACGATGCCGTAGCCGTACACGGTTGGGCCATTCCTTCTGCTACTGATATCGCTTTTGCGCTGGGAATATTTAGTCTATTCGGCAACCGTATCCCGATTTCATTAAAGTTGTTCCTGTTGTCGGTGGCCATCTTCGATGACATAGGTGCGATCCTGATTATTGCGCTTTTTTACTCAAGTGAGCTGTCAACTCTGTCCTTCATCATTGCCACCGCAGGCTTGGTATTACTCTTTATACTTAATCGTTTGTCCGTTAGGAGTCAAGCAGCCTATATCATCATCGGCGTCATCGTCTGGGTTGCAGTGCTCAAATCTGGCGTCCACGCCACACTGGCCGGATTTGCGGTTGCCTGGTTTATACCTCTGAAACTAAAAAACCACGATGGCCACCCAATGCTTCCACATCTGGAGCATGCATTACACCCGTGGGTTTCCTTTGCTATTTTACCACTGTTTGCTTTTGCCAATGCCGGCGTATCGCTCACTGGCGTTTCAATGGATGCCTTGCTTAACCCGGTCCCCCTGGGTATCGCCGCTGGCCTGTTTATCGGCAAACAGGTGGGCATCTTTGGTGCTTGTTGGTTGGCTATTAAACTTGGATTAGCCAAACTGCCTGACCAAGCCACGTGGCTACAGTTTTATGCGGTGACCGTACTGTGCGGCATAGGTTTCACCATGAGTCTGTTCATTGGCTCGTTGGCTTTTGAAGCGCAAAGTGTCGGCTACATGATTGATGTAAAACTGGGTGTATTAGCAGGATCGCTGTGCTCAGCCATCGTTGGCTCTGTGCTAATAGCGCGCTCACAACCTCGCAAAAAAACGATAGATCAAGAAACGGCGGAAATACTCCCATGAAAACCCCCACCTATCTATGGCCCCTAGTGTTAGTAGTCTGCTATTCAGCGCCTACCTTCGGCAACGAGGCGCAGGATAGCCAGCGGCAATTGCTGGCTTCTTGCCAAGCACTAACGGCTCAACCCGAACCGGTAACTTCAAGCGCCTGCATATACTACAGTCAAGGATTTCTAGCGGGCGTTAGCGCCACAGATACTGCCAACGCTACGCCCCAAACTGAACGGTCCCCATTTATGGAGAGAGCCTACCGCACCCGCGGTGGTGACAATGCTCGGGTTAAACAATCCGCGCGCTCGAATCGCTATTGCTCTCCAAATGATGAATCGCTAACGCAGGTAATTTACGCCCTGTCGGAGCCTTTAGCGCCTCCGATAGAGACCAGCGAAACGCTACAAGAAAGAATTTTTCACGTATTAAAAGCAGCATACCCCTGCGCGTAAGCTCCACGGCAGAGAACGAACGAGGCATGTGATGAAGGTTGACATCCAATCCCGGCATGTAGAGCTGACTCAGGAGCTAGAAGCCCATATTCAACGAAAGTTACAATTTGCACTATGCCGGTTGGAGCCACATATAACGGCTCTCTCAATCTATCTTTCAGATGTCAACGGCCCAAAGGGTAGCGCCGATAAGCAATGCCGACTGCAAGTCTGTGTAACTAACATGGAGGATATCGTAATTAAAGATACGCAAACAGATCTCTATTGCGCGATTGATAGAGCGATGCAGCGAGCGAGCCGCTCGGTGGCACGAAAAATTGCCCGACACCAGAAATTGCAACGCCCTGAAAAAATTGAACAGATCGATAAACTTGATCAGAAAACTCCTTCAATTCAACAAACCCCTGACGACTAACGGAGAACAGCCCATGCAAACCACTCAAAGCGCAACGACGATCAGCCAGTCTCAAACGTTGCAAACCAATAAGGTATTACGCAACACCTATGCCTTATTGTCCATGACTCTGTTGTTCAGCGCTTTAACAGCAGGCACTACCGCCGCATTGAATCTGGCTCACCCAGGCATAATGGTAACGCTGGTCGGATACTTCGGCTTACTTTTTTTGACCACTAAATTTCGCAACAGCGGTATCGGTTTGCTGTGCGTTTTTGCTCTTACGGGGTTTATGGGCTACACCCTTGGGCCCATCATCAACGTCTATTTGGCAATGAGTAATGGCCCACAACTGGTGATGACCGCGATGGGGGGAACAGCCGCCATTTTTCTTGGCCTGTCAGGCTATGTGCTAACCAGTAACAAAGACTCTAGTTTTATGGGCGGATTTTTGATGGCGGGGATT
>JAJRPK010000449.1 GCA_024280785.1 Gammaproteobacteria bacterium | reverse complement strand
GGTTACACCACCTAATGCCGATTATTGGGCTGTTGAATTCGGTAATTACTGGTGGGAAACTATGGACTATCGCTACCGGTTTAGCAGCACTAACTGTCATCATGCGACGTTAGAGGACAATGGAGAGTTAATTGTAGTGATCAGCCACGAAGACATTGGCGCAAAAAACTGGCTTGACCCCAGCGGTCACGACGAAGGTTATATCACCTATCGATGGATTGGCTGCGACCATTACCCAAAACCCGAAACCCGGCAGATGAAACTAACCGAATTGTTCGAAAATTTTCCTGAACTCACAGGAAGAGTAGATTCTATTGATCGCAAAGCACAATTGGCCGAGCGACGGGCGGGGATTACTCAAAGGTTTGGTTCTTAATTTTTACACGAGCTTAACAAGTGATTGCTCAGACCTTATATGATACTTTTGATAATGGGTTGGACACTTGGGGAAAGGCTCCTGCCGTGCTTATTGAATGCATAGTAAAGATGAGCTCCTATCGAAGCGGGTTATGGATTTAGATTTGAGGTAACACTCTTCGATCAGAAGTGAGTTGTCGGGGTCGCCCGACAGCGACCTGCTTTTTTCAACGGTGAATTCAACAGGTCATTGCAACACTATCCTAGACTTAAGTAGGAGGTGTGTAAATGACTGGAATTCATCGAAGAAAATATACGAGCACAGAACGTCAGGTGTTGTGGCAACAATGCCGTAAGCGTTCCGTCGCTTAAGCGCGGAAGCTTGTGAGCACGGGGTATTTGTGGGCATCGACATCGTGTGTTTTACGCCTGTTTTGGTAAGCGATTCAGAACCGTAGTTTCGTTGATGTCTAGAGCGAGTCCGGGGCGTTCAAGGATGGCGGCTCAATTGAGTGGGGTAAAAGAAGTTAGGTTGTAAAAAATCATAGCTATTTACGTTAGCGCAATCAAAACGTGAAAAGTACTCGCTGTGCGCGTAGCGAACATTGAAGCCGCTTAAATCAGAACCTGCCGTTAAGACCAAAATATATCGTTTGCATGCTGCGTATCCAAATGCTCTTTAAATTCACTAATGCAATCGCCGCGCAAACGTAATATAAAAACATACTGGTTTTCGTAAAAACGCCCTTTCGGTGTTTCACCCGATATAGTCGCCTCGGCTACAACCCGGTCGTCATCGACCAAAACATCCCCAATCACCACTCCCCCAATACCCGGCTTAAACATGCCGGGTAAACTGGATTCAAGTAACGCAATAATTTTATCCCTACCTTCGTGTCGCCCGCCAAAAGGAGGGGGAGAAGATAACGGTATTTGCCAGGCAGCATCGACCGTTAGTAGTGTCCTTAGTGCGCTCAAATCAGCCTCTCGCAGCGCTGTGATAAAGCGGCGGGCAATACCGGTTTTTTCTACTTTAGTTAATTCCATAATTTCGCATTCTCGATATACAAATCATCTAGACGCCAAAATGTTTCATTACGACATAGGCGACATCACGGCGTTCTCGGCGCGCCCCAACGCACCTTTCATCAATATTTCTTCACGTCTGGAATGTCGATAAAAATACCTAACCAATGCTTCGTTTTGATCAGGCCTTGCCTGCTGTACATAAGCATCCAACTCACGCATCGCAGTGTTAACATCGCTAAACTTTTGACCTATTAACTGCCCGATATCCTCTGTCTCTAGCACCTCGATGTCGCGACCGATAGCTTCAACATTACGAATGTATTGAACCAAGCGCAAAGTCATTTTCATTCGATGCTGCAAAAAGCTGTCCTCGATATGTGGCAACTGTTCTCCTTCCAGATTATCAACCAATATATCGAACAAATGAGCGTGACGGCTGGGTTTAAGATCTGGCAGATCATAAGGCTCCAATTCAATTTCTAACGACTCGGCCAAGGCCTCTGCTGTCGCTCGCTTGGACCAAACATCTTGAGCAAACCATTCGGTGTGTTCATCTCTTGGATTCGGTTGCTGCACATAAGGACACAAAGCCAGTGTGGTAATAAACATTGCAAATACACTGTAGTACCGCAAACGATCATAGTCTAACGGAATTCCTGATTTCTCACTGTAAAACTCGAACCACTCCGGCAGGTTACCCGTTGGATACCATACGTCGCGCGTGCGTATCTGCGCCAAATCCCGCATCGGGTCACCGAGAAAAGCCAATTCCCAATCGACAACCGATACCACCTTACTACCCTTAAAAATAAACTGCCCAGGCCCCGTATCCCCTTGAACTAATACCGGTCGATCCGGCGCATCCGGAATATTTTCACGCAACCACTTACAAGTAAAAGTTACTATCGGAACGGGTTCTTTAAGATACGGCAAACAACCTTGCTCCCAGACTTCTAAATCTTTTAACACATAATCTTCACGTGACTGCGGAGCAATGAGTCCTACCTGCTTAAATTTACTCGCATCAATGCTATGCCACTGCGCCATAATTTCAGCAAAGTGTTCGGTTACCGCCGTTCGCTCTTTAGGACTACTAATTTTGGTAAAATCATTCTCTCCCGCCACGTACTCCATTAACGTTACATCGGGGTTGTCGGAATGAGCAATAATTTTTGGCACAGAGATACCGCACTCATGCAATACCTCCATAACGCGGGTTTCTCTTGCCAAGCTATACACCGAAGTAAAACCAAACTCTTCTCCACGACTACCACGAACATAATAACGTTTTGCCTTGCCCTCTATTTCACACTGCAAAAACCAACCGGGCCGACCGCCCGATTCTCTGCCCCCCTGACGTTCCGAAGAAAGAATTTTTCCGCCTATAATGCTCTCTACCCAAGGAAAGACATCCTCTTTTTCAACCAATGGCATACGCACCTCTTATTTTATTAAATCTATCTTATTAAATCGGTATTATCGAATATTATTGAGCATTCATTGCAGTCGAGAATAATAACGCAATATTTTTAGTATTCAAATATCATTAAGGACTGTTTTCTCTGTGCATTAAATTAACAAACCGTACATATCCTGTTCTGGCAATGCGTTATGATTCCACTTTACACTCAGCTTTCAATCTCACTTTTAGCATATCCAATTTGAAACGGAAAATACTATGGCCTTTGTAGAAATTACCCGACCTAAGCCCGATCTCGCCGTGGTGACATTAAATCGCCCTGACCGAATGAATGCCATGGCCTTTGACGTCATGCAACCGCTAAAAGAAGAACTGGAAAAAATCAGTTTTGACAGTGAAATTCGTGTTGTTATTCTAACCGGCGAGGGCACTGCTTTTTGCGCCGGAGCCGATTTACAAGACCCCGGGTATTTGCCTGTATTTGACGGTCACACCATGCCAACCATTGCTCGTCGTGCGTTACGCGTGCTCGACGACGTGATTACCACCATTAGAGATATGACCCAACCCGTTATAGCTGCCATTAACGGCCCTGCCATCGGTGGTGGTTTTTGCTTAGCTATGGCCGCAGACATCCGCATTGCCTCACAAAGCGCCTATTTTCGTGCGGCGGGAATCAACAATGGTCTAACGTCAGCAGAGTTGGGATTAAGCTTTCTGCTGCCCCGAGCCGTTGGAATCACTCGTTCTAACGAGATTATGCTAACGGGTAGAGACGTAAATGCCGAGGAAGCCGAACGCATTGGCATTCTATCTAAAGTCACTGCCAACGATTCACTAATGGACGAGTGCATTGCTACAGCTGATATGATTTTGCGTCACAGCCACCTTGGCGTAGAAATGAGCAAGAAAATGCTCACTAGCAGTATCGACGCTGGGTCGCTGCATGGCCATATGCACCACGAAGGAATTTCTCAGTTATTTGTTAGAATGACTACAGAGAATTTTCAAGAAGCGATTAAGGCCAGAAAAGAAAAACGCTTACCTGATTTTAAAGATTAGCGGTGTAGTTTTATTGCCTCCCATTGGATACCCCGCAATTCTGGTGGTTATCCAATGAGGTCTGTCTGTTACTGAGGTGTACTACGCCACACTAGCTAATTGCTCTGATGACAGCAATTGAATATTAAAAATATCATTAGCCGCTGGTATCGCTTCTACCGTTTTCTCAACAGTTTTCTTGTAACCTTCGTCTCCAATACGTTCCAATGAGCTTTTAATTACGTCATCCAGGCGCTCAGGATAAGCCGATTCCGCAATCCATTGCTCAGCCATAAGCCCTGATAGGGATACGCCATACTGGAGCCAGCTAAGGTCCTCGGCCGCCTTACACTCTAACAGATGATGACTGCTGCTGACAGCATCAACAAGCTCCTCAGGGATATTCCACGCCTTTAACATCGCCGCCCCCACTTCAGCATGATCTACGCCAAAGACACGCCGCTCTAGCTCTACTAAGTCTAAATGACTGCGAGAACCGTTAACAATTTGCACATATTGTTTACCGACAATTTTCTCTAACACGATGATACCAATGTCTTGTAATAGCGAAGCAATAAATAAACTTCCTTGCGGTGTACCATTTAATTCACTTTTCATTTCTATCGCAGCTATCGCACCCAATACACTTTTTCGCCAAAATATTTCGTGCTGAAAACCAGACTCTTTCGATTCACCACCGCGCATCACACCGACAATAGCAAAGCCCATGCAAATGCTCATTGTAAGTTCAACACCGAGGATCGCTAGAGCTTCATCAAGGCAGGTTATTTCACGCCGGAAGGGAAACATTGAGGAGTTGCTAACTTGTAATAGTTTGGCACACAGTACCGGGTCGTTGGCAATAACCGCCGCTACTTTCCCGGGGTAAAGCTCTTGTTCGTTACCAAGTTCGATAATTTGTACAGCTATATCTGGCAGCATAGGCAGCTTGTCAGATTGGCCAATTTTTTTTAATAGTGCTTCTTTGTCACTCATTACAATACCTAGTATCAATAAATAATCACACCAGTCAGCTTCCCCTTGCTTGAATTCCGATCAATTGTTAGGTGGTTGTTGTTTACTAAGTAAAGACTAACTAATAGAACCCGTCAAAATAAAACGTTCCTTTTTCAGACTTTTTATACATCATTTATCGAACAGAAAATAATCGATTGTTAGTTATCGATATTTAAGCGCTACCGTAAGAACATTTGCCATGGCGAGGCCTCCAGATAGATGGCCATGGCCCTTTTTATTCTGTTGCCGCAATTGACGTTACTGCCGCATCCGTTAGAGAACCGTCTTCAGATACCGATTCATCACTTGTAGTTAACGCTAAAATTATTGAACCCACGGCGGGAGTTAATGTTTCAGCAGTGGTAAAGGGCTTCACAATACCTTTCACGTCAATAAGAAATAACGGCAGGCGTGTAGCGGCGTATTTTGCTTGATACGTCGCCCAGTCAAATTCATTAGATAACCTTGTGCTCTTAACTTGACGACCCGCCACCACCATAGCAACTACGTCAGAATAAGTCACATCGGTACCAAATAGCTGGCTACCCTGAAAACTCCCTGACACAGTATGCTTATCTGCTTGATTTTTATCACTGGCCGATAAATTAAATATTCTGTTAGTGCCAAAATCTGCTCGATAATGTATCGCAGCAATAACATTGACATAACGCTGGCGAGACATTGCTAACAAGCTGCCTATCCCACTCAAATCGAGATGAATATCCGCATGTTCTGAAACCGAGTTCCCGTAGAATGTTTCTAACCCTGCCATTCGCGCTTGACGGATATGGTTCCAATTAGAATCTGCCAGCACACACCGAAAATCATGCTTTATCAATTCCTTCGCTACGGCTTGAGAGAAAGCATTGGCCCCTATGATCAAAAAACCTTTAGGTGTAGGCTCGGCAACACCTAACCATTGCGCAATCGGACGAGCAGTAAGACTTTGTAGCAGTACCGTACCAATAATGACAGAAAATGTCAGCGGCACAAGAAGTTCGGCTTCTTGATATCCCACCGCAATCAATTTGTCAGCGAAGATGGCAGATATCGCAGCCGCGACAATCCCCCTCGGAGCAACCCATGAAAGCAATGCACGCTCTCGCCAATTGATATCCAAACCAACAGTACTCACCAGAATCTTTGCAGGACGGGCTATAAATTGTAATACCAACAACAAAGCACCCGCTTGCCAAGCAATATTGGCAAGCTGGTGCAGGTCAATTCTTGCTGCCAGCATGATAAACAGCACCGAAATTAATACGATGCTCAAATGCTCTTTAAAATTAAGAATGGGGTGGATATCCACTTCGGGCTTATTGGCTAACCACATCCCCATAACTGTAACCGCTAATAATCCAGATTCGTGTTGCAGAACATTAGATACACTAAAGGCAACCAATACCAAACTTAAGGTCGCGAGGTTTTGTAAATATTCAGGAATAAGGTTTTGTGATAATAATCGGCCCAGTGTAAACCCCGCCAAGACGCCTATCATGCCACCAGTAAAGACTGTTTGAAAAAACAACCACAAAATATGACTAATAGCAGGCTGCTCTACACTGGCCAGAATAAACTCATAAGTCATTACAGCCATTAACGCACCGATAGGATCTATTGCTATCCCCTCCCACCGCAATATATTAGCCAGTTTGCGGGTGGGCCTAACGGTTCGTAACATTGGCACAATAACCGTCGGCCCCGTAACGATAACGATGGCGCCAAACAAAGCACTAATTTGCCACGAAAAAGCAAAAATCTCACGCGTGGCATAGGCGACGATAATCCATGTTACCAAGGCACCGACTGATATCATCCGCCGTACTACCGCACTGACTTCGCGAATCTCGTTAAAGTTCAGCGTTAAACTTCCCTCAAACAATATGATGGCTACCGACAGTGACACCATCGGCATTAATAAATCGCCAAACATTTCATCCGGGTCAAACCAACCAAGTACGGGGCCAGCGATTAATCCAACGATCAACAAAAATAAAATTGCAGGTATACGTACGCGCCATGCCAACCACTG
>JAJRPK010000448.1 GCA_024280785.1 Gammaproteobacteria bacterium | reverse complement strand
TAAGAAGGCGGCCAGGGCGACCAAAAGTTGAATCTCAAGGCTGGCCCCGAGTGCGCGAGCAATAAGCACCGGTAGCACCCCTTTGACGAGATCGCCAAATAAAGTAATGATCGCTGCCTTTTTACCAGCAACCCGAAGCACATTAGTGGCGCCGGGGTTTCCAGAGCCTTCGGAACGTGGGTCCGGGAATCCCATTATCTTACAAATGATTATTGCACTGGAAAGTGAGCCCACTGTATAAGCAGCTACAATCAGTAAAATGTCCTGTACCATCGGTGCCCCATTAATTTAGTTTACTTATCATAGCCAACCCCACTGCCTGATGCCGCAACTTTATACAGAAACTTTGGGAGCGGGGCCTGATCTTGTGTTGCTTCATGGTTGGGGAATGAACTCAACGGTTTGGAAGCCCGTTTTACAACCGTTGGCAAAGAAATACCGCGTTACCTGTATAGACCTTCCTGGCCATGGCCATAGTCCTGAAATGGAGTGGCGATCTGAGCAAGTGATTAATTTGTTGCTGGCTGTTGCTCCATCAAAGGCTTACTGGATGGGTTGGTCGCTTGGCGGTATGTTGGCAGTGTTGGTAGCGGCCAAGTATCCTCAATGCGTGAGTGGATTGATAACCGTATCGACCAATCCACGCTTTACCCAAACGGATAGTTGGCCCAATGCAATGCCTGAAGATCTATTATTGAGTTTTGCGCAGGAACTTGAGCAAGATCCATCGGCGGTCTTGAAACGTTTTATTGCCTTGCAGTTTTTAGGGGCCTCAGTGGATAAACAGATAATTAGGCGACTGCAGCACGAAGTTGGATCCCGACCAGCCTCAATAAAGCCACTTCAGCAAGGGTTTGAATTGTTACGATCACTTGATCTCCGCGGAGCTTTTGCGAATATTCAATTACCCATGCTGGGCCTTTTCGGCGAACACGATCGACTGGTGCCCGCAAGGGTTGCAATGGCCATCAAAAAGCTAAACCCGTCAGTACAAACCCATGTTTTTGCGCAGGCCGGTCACGCACCTTTCATTTCGCACCCCCCTCAATTCATGGACCAGGTAACTTCATTTGTCAGATCCTAATCAATTCGTGCTTAATCGTAAGCAAGTGCGCAAGTCGTTTGATCGTGCCGCTAACAGTTACGATAAAGCCGCGGTGCTGCAACGAGAAGTGGGTGAACGGCTGATCTCGCGGCTGGATCTGGTTAAAATCCAACCGAAAAGAGTCATGGATCTCGGAGCAGGAACTTGTTACTTCAGTGAGGCGTTGCAGCGTCGATATAAAAAGAGTGAAGTATGGGCTGTGGATTTTGCCGGTTCAATGTTGACGAAGGCGGGTATTCGGCGCCGTTGGCGACGTCAACCCAAAAGAGTGTGTGCTGATGCTTGCAGTCTGCCGTGTGGCGAGCAGACCTTCGATCTCGTGTTCTCTAATCTAATGTTGCAGTGGTGCTTACCGCTGGACGCATATTTAAAGGAAATTCGCAGAGTAGTGAGTCAAGAGGGCGTATTTCTATTTTCTACGTTTGGTCCGGATACGCTTAAAGAATTACGTGCGGCCTGGGCCGCTGTTGATAACAATGCGCATGTGCATACCTTTCTGGATATGCATGATGTGGGTGATGCTTTGTTAAGAACGGGTTTTTCCGAGCCTGTAGTGGATATGGAAGTGGTAACTCTGACATATGGGGATTTTCTTGGGGTTATGCGAGATCTTAAGGCGATTGGTGCGCGCAATGCGGCCGAATCAAGATCAAGAGGGCTACTGGGCCGACAAAGATTCAAGCAGTTGGAGGTGGCCTATGAGCCGTTTCGTGATTCGGATGGCCGGTGGGTTGCAAGTTATGAAATCGTCTATGGAATCGCCTGGGCTCCCAAGGCGCCTGCTCCTTCAAGCGAGCCTCAGTCTTACATTCCTGTGTTACCAGGTGCCTGAAACTGCTTTTAAAGGTTTGCCGATTATTTGTGGTATGTACATAGCCTCCTGATCCAGTCTATTTATTGTTAAATCCTGCCTATTTGTCTTGCATTGGCATTTAACATGATGATAAGTCATGTTTTATCGCTAAAAATATATAAATTACATTGTAATAACTAGCAAAAAACGCTCCTATGCTTCTTCGGGTGTTTATATAACAGATTGAATATACGAGTGTTTAATGGGTGTAGATTCGTGTGGTTTTTATTTTGTGTAAAAACATAGATAGAAAACACAATTTTGCCGAAACATTGTTATTTTAAACCTAATCAGCTAGCATTTCAGCTCGGTTTGTTTATGAGCTAAAAGTGGAGATGTGCGGCGTATGACACAAATTGTCATCCAACAGAACGCATCGCTGACAACTTCGACAGCCTGTTGTTTTATTGCTGCCATCTCGGCTGTGTTGTTGCTTATCGCTGCTGGCTTTGCTTATCAGGGATTGTGGCTGGTCACACCCTTTGCAGGCCTTGAGATTGTGCTACTTATCGCTGTTTTTTGGCATTTGTTGAAAAGTAGCCGTAAAAAGCAGCTGATTTCTGTTGGTTCTGACATGGTCAAGGTGGAGGTCGGTATTGACCGTGCAGAATGTGTTTGCGATTTCAAGCGGGCCTGGGTTCAGGTGGTGCTGGAATCATCGAAAATACGTGGTTATCCCAGCAAATTATTTTTGCGTTCAGCAGGCAGCCAGGTTCGAGTGGGTGAGGGTTTGAATGAAGATGAACGCATATCGCTAGCGGATCGGCTAAAAAAGCTGGTTACGGAATACCCTAAATAGAGCTACATCATAGATTAAAAGTATATAAGGATGAGTCATATGAAAAAACGATTCGCTGGATTGATGTCTGTGTTTGCTGCAGCACTGCTGTCCATGCAGCCTGCTGCTGCAGAATTTGGTCTCAATATGAGGCGTGGTGTTACCGATATCAGCAATGAGATTTACGGCCTACATATGATGGTCACGTATATCTGCATCGTTATTGCGATAGTCGTTTTTGGCGCCATGTTCTATTCCATGTTTAAGCATCGTAAGTCCAAGGGCTATAAGGCGGCGACTTTTCATGAAAGTACCTTGGTCGAAATTCTCTGGACAATTATTCCTTTCGCAGTACTAATCGCTATGGTTATTCCCGCCACTAAGACACTGGTTGCGATGGAGGACAATTCCGCATCTGATTTAACCATTAAAGTGACGGGGTATCAGTGGAAATGGAAATACGAATACATGGATGGTGATGCCAAAGGTGTTTCGTTTTTTAGCAGCTTATCTACGCCTAGGGAT
>JAJRPK010000447.1 GCA_024280785.1 Gammaproteobacteria bacterium | reverse complement strand
TACGGAAGGAAGGCCTCTATTTTTGCGCCCTTTTTTGGACGAGACAAAGCAAGTTTACCAATGGTGGGCCGCTTGGCGAAAATAAGTGATGCCGCCGTATTTCCGGTGATGACCTACTATAACGAAAAGAAGCACCGCTATTTGACGAAGATCTTTCCGCCTCTCACAGATTTTCCCATTGGAGATAATATCGAGGATACAACACGCCTAAATCAGGCTTTGGAAGATATGATTCGTATAGCACCTGAGGAGTATATGTGGACATTGCGAATATTCCTCACCCGGCCTGATGGAACGCGTATCTACCATTACTGAGAGTATTTATGGATACTGTTGAAAACTTAAATGCGGCGCTAAAGGAATTTGCCATTGAACGAGACTGGGAGCAATTCCAGTCGCCCAAAAATTTATCCATGGCATTGATCGTTGAGGCGGCCGAGCTGGTTGAGCATTTTCAGTGGCTAACGGAGGAGCAGAGTTACACGTTATCTAAAGAAAAGCATCAGGAGGTTGGGTATGAAATGGCTGATATCTTGCTGTACCTTATTCGCCTGTCAGAAAGGCTAGAGGTTGATCTTATTGCTGCAGCAAAGGAAAAAATAGAGATCAATGAAAAGCGCTATCCTGCGGACAAAGTGCGAGGAAGTACAAAAAAATATTCAGATTATAGCGAAGTTGAAGATAGCGGCTGTTAGTCTTTGGTAAGTACTTGTATATAAAACAAACCAGGCCAGAATTTATTTGCCGGCCTGGTTAGCAATTAAGCGGGTTTAATCAGTATTTTCCGCCCGCGTCCATGGCTTTGTCTTTAGCTTCGCTAGCCGCGCCTTCAACTTCTTCATTTGCTTTTCCTTTGGCATCATCTTTCATGCCTTCCATCTTTTCAGAAGCAGCATCTGTGGCTGTATCCATTGAGTCTCCAGAGCCGGCACAACCGACTGTAAAAACACCTGCCAAAATTGCTACGAGGACTAAGTGTTGAGCTTTCATATATATCTCCATTTCTGTTAGTAAAATATTGGCATAAGCCACTTGTAGTACGGTCCAAAATTTCATTAAGACCAAAAATATTCAATTCATTAGATATGTTCTAATGCAGTTAGTTCATTAATCTCTCAAATTAACAGATTATACTTCGTACGACTACGGATGGGGCGTTTATAGTTAGGTAATTTTGTCGAGAGCAAGGCGGTGCAACCGGCGCATATCGAGCTACGCAACGGTTTGAGGCCTCCCAATCGGGGACAGTAAGCTATGTTGGAGCGGTGAAGTTTTTTCATGCACGCTTCTTAGAACGCCATCAGTATATTTTTGGGGTGTTCTAACCTTTCTTTTAACTTATTAGTCCCAGTTCAGTGCCCCACCCGTTTGATACTCGGTAACGCGGGTCTCAAAAAAGTTCTTTTCTTTACGGATATTGGCTTGCTCATCCAGCCAGGGCAGGGCTGCTTCGGTGCCGGGGAAGGGTTCTTCTAGATTGAGCTGACGTGCGCGACGATTAGCGATATACCGAAATTGCTGAATATGATCTTCACTGCCATAGCCGAGGATTGGGTCTCGGAATAAATAATTTGCGTAGTCGATTTCTGCAGCCTCTGACTCATCCCACATAGTACGAATGGCTTTGGGGTCAAGTGTGACATCGTTTTCAAGAATAATTTGTTTGACGACGCGAATACCGAATGAAGCGTGCAAAACCTCGTCGCGCATTATGTACTGAAATTGTTCTGCGGTGCCTTTCATTAGTCCACGGCGTTGCAGGGCGAATATTGGACTGAAGCCGTTATAAAACCAGCAGCCTTCGAAGACGCCAGCAAAAAACATATAGGACATGACGAAATTTTCGAGCTCGTCTCGGTCGTGTAGATCGATATCGGCGCGCAGTACAGAATTAAGACGTCGGTTGGTGATTTGAATTTTCGCATTGATTTCTGGTACGACCCGGTAGCGATTGTAGATTTCGCCCTGATCGAGGCCAATAGTTTCGATACAGTGTTGGTAAGTCCACGTGTGCATGGCTTCTTCGAACACCTGTCTCGCTTGATAAATTTGCAATTCAGGCGCTGTCATTTTTTCCATAACCGCCAGGCCAATATTACGCATTGCCATGATGTCAGAAGTGGTTAGGTAGGAGAGTACGTTTTCGTATACGTGGCGTTCTTCCACGGTGAGATTATGCTGGTAGTCGTGTACATCCTGGGCCATATTAATATCCAGCGGGGTCCAGTGATTTTTGTTCGCATTTAAAAAATACTCCCATGCCCAAGGGTAGCGAAAAGGCGCTAGCTGATTAATATCGGTCATGCCATTAATGACGCGTTTGTCGTCCACATGAACGGGCGCAATCGAGGATGCAATTCCTTCCACTTTATCGTTAAAATCTTGTTTCTCAGGTTCGGTCTTTTTCATGTCCTGTAACGCTTTATCAACGGTCAGCGGGTTAGGTTTATCTTTTTTTGTCACCGCGATGCTTTTTTTCTTATGATGACTATCTGGTTTGGTTGGGTCTTCCCAATTCAGCATGTGAATTACCTTTC
>JAJRPK010000446.1 GCA_024280785.1 Gammaproteobacteria bacterium | reverse complement strand
AATCCCTTTTTCCTTGTCTTTAGTCCACACGTTGCCATGCAATCCATAATCAGAGTCGTTAGCCAAACGAAGGGCTTCTGCTTCGTCCTTAACTTTAACCACGCAAAGGATAGGGCCAAAATTTTCATCCCGCATAATTGCCATGTCATGGTTAAGATTAGACATTACCGTTGGCTCATAATATAAACCACTCAATTCGGTATTACGCTTACCACCCACATGAACAACAGCACCATCTTTAACGGCAGCATCAACTTGCGTTTCGATAATGGTCATTTGTTTATCCCAAAAGACCGCGCCAACATCTTCTTCAAAACCCAATTCATTGCCTTGACGCAAGGCTTTGACCCCTTCAATAGCTTTCTCTAAAAATGTATCGTAAACAGTTTCGACTACATATATTCGTTCAGTACCACAGCAATAATGGCCTGTGTTCATGCACGACCCCATAATCGCGCCTGCAACAGCTCCTTCTATATCGGCGTCTTGACAGACAATCATTGCGTCTTTCCCACCCAACTCGAGCGAGCAAGGTATCAACTGACGGCCACATGACTCGGCAATTCGGCGACCAGTAGCAACGCTGCCGGTAAATGCAATTTTTTCGACACCTGACTCTACGATTGCCGCACCTGTCTCACCATCACCGATAATAACTTGTACCACACCATCTGGAATTCCTGCTTGTTTACAGATTGTTTCAAGCCAACGACCCGACTCTGGAGTCACCTCGGAAGGTTTAAGCAACACGGCATTGCCCGCCAAAATTGCCTGAACTGTAGGGTTAAGCGCTAAAACAAACGGGCCATTCCAAGGTGTAATAATGCCCACCACACCTAACGGTTTAAAATTTAATTCTACTTTTTTACCTAGCCCGATTAAGCCGTGAATTCGTGGTTTTTCGGGTCGTAAAAACTTATCAGCACGTTTGGTGTAGTAAGAAATTGAATCTAGCGACGCAAACACTTCCATTAATAAAGCGTCTGTTCGAGCTTTGCCCGTTTCCTGTACGACCGTATCTACAATCGCATCGGAATTATCTAGCAATGCGGGAATAAGCTTACGGACAATTGCCGCGCGCTCTTTAACCGTCTTAGCACCCCAAGCTACTTGCGCCTGTTTGGCCTTAGCCATAGCATCACTGACATCTTGCTTATTAGCACAAACAATCTCACCGATTTTTTTTAAGTTAATTGGACTGACAAGCTCCAATACACGTCGGCTTTCGCCAGGTTTATCTATCGTTTGATAAATAGCCACAGGACAATCTCCCGAATTAATTAAATTGAAATAAATGTAGTTATAAACTGGTTCCCAAGAATAAACCAAAGGACAAATAACTCGCTTGCTTGGGAAAGAACCGTATGCCAAGTTTAAATTCGGACAGCGTTTCTTCTTCGATAATATTATGGACAAATTCCGCGCTCAACTCAAAGCCACGCGTGGCTTTATAACGCACGCCAGCACTGACGGCAAATCCATCAGCATCGTCTATCTCTCCATCAATAGCCCGCTCCGTCGCCTGAAAGCCAACAGTGCTGACAAAATCAAGGCCTTCAATGATGGCCTTGTGAAAGCCCATGCCCACTAATGTCGAGTCGGCATCTTGTTTATCTAAATCGCCCCCGAGCAACTTGATGTCATTTTTTGACTCGAGTTCGGTACGACCCAACAGAATAAATATGTTGTCGCTGATCGCGTAATTGAGCGTCAGCGAATAACCCGAGTAGTCATCTGATTCGATTCCGGTAACAACCTGAGCGAATGTAAGGTTGCTGTACGACAGACTGGATGATTCATCGACCTCGCCATCTGCCGCAGCTACACTCTGGGTAAAAACAGCGGCTGCCAGCAAAATCATCGCTGCAGATGCAGCTATAATGAACTTTTTAAACATAAGACTACCTTCTTGATTTATTGTTTCTATTTACGATACTTCACTAAAATAAACGTTTGTTGCTCTATATCTTGGCGGTAAAGTACGATCTGACGTGCTCACCCTGCCGAGCGATTATGAGCTTGGCATCATGTCCTGTCGCAATCCTGCAAACCACCCGCCGTCTGCAACAAACTCCGAGCCAGTGCAGTAAGAAGCATCATCTGAAGCCAGAAACAATGATACGTTAGCGACTTCGTGTGGCTTACCAATTCTTGGAAGCGGGTGGTGAGTATAAAATTGATTGGCGATATCATCGGGAACATCCTCTCCTCCGCCCATCTCTGTCATGATCCCACCAGGGTGGACACTGTTTACTCTAATACCATGCTGGCCCAATTCAATCGCTGCACATTTTGTCATGCCGCGAACGGCCCACTTACTCGCTGAATACGCTATCAATCCATTCTTGGATTGCAAACCATCGATAGACGAAACATTGATAATCGAGCCCCCTCCCGCTGCTTTCATTGGCTCTATAGCGGCTTGTATACCAAGAAAGGTTCCCAATTGGTTAATCTGAATCACTCTCATATAATCTTCTTCTGAGGTGTCGGTGATAGACGCAACATGCAAAATCGCCGCATTATTAACCAAAACGTTAAGACCGCCTAATGCTTCTGCCTTAGCAATTGCCCGTTTCCAATCAGCGGACTTACTAATGTCCATGGAGACGTAGACAGCATTGTCACCTAATTCATCTGCCAACGCTTGCCCTACGTCATTCAGCAAATCACCGATAACGACTTTAGCCCCCTGTTCCACAAATGCTCTGGCGGTAGCGCCGCCCATCCCACGTGCGCCACCGGTTACAATCGCTACCTTTCCGTCCAAACGACCCATATTTTATGCCTTTTTACTCTTAAGTACGATTCTATAAACCCTCAGCAATTTTTATAAATATACCAACTGGAAATACTCTTGATTAAAACGATTGCGGGACACTTGGGCCTTAAAATAGTTAAGCCAGTTTATTCTATACCCAGCCAGCTTCCGCATTGCAGTCGCCTTGCTTGGGCGTAATTCTAGGCAGGCATACTAACGGCAAATAAAGAAATAACAATGTCTGAACCCGCCGAATTAAGTACTCAAAAACTTTCATTGAGACACAATAGCTCTACCTACCGTCTAGCCGGTTTCAGTCTCTTAAAATGATGACTTTCACTTGATAAGTTACGCCGACTCTTTACACACTAACAAAGGGGTTTTCATATTTTTCTTCACCGATTGTAGTGGCTGGACCGTGGCCAGTAATTACCTGTACATCATCTGCTAAACAGTACAACCGTTCTTTAATCGACTTTTCAATCGTAGCGAAGTCTCCCCCGGGAAAATCGGTTCTGCCGATGGAACGTTTAAATAATGTGTCCCCCGCCACCAGTAATTTAGATTCTTCAAACCAAAAACTCACCGATCCAGGAGTGTGCCCCGGAGTGTGTATTGCAACACCAGAACACGCAAAGCACTGATCGTCTTCTATCCAATAGTCAGGGGCCGGCAATGGTGTGTAGGGAACGTTAAAAGCTTCACACTGCTGCTCAAGCATATCCCAGAGCATTTTATCTTCTTTGTGTAAATGGATGCTAGCGCCGGTAGCCGACTTTAGCTCACCCGCTGCGAGAATGTGATCGAGGTGCGCATGGGTATGAATAATCTCAACCAGTTGAAGTTCGTGCCGTTGTAGCGTCTGCAAAATTTTCTCAGCATCACCGCCTGGATCGACTACGATTGCTTTTTTACTCACAGGGTCACCAACAATACAGCAGTTGCACTGCAGTGGGCCGACGGGAAAAGTCTCGAATATCAATTCTCGACGGGTAATTTCGGTTTCTGCCATGCTAGTGATCTCTGCTCTCTTTAACCGTATTACCGTAAATGCTACGTTTGACTACCCACCGTCAGGGGCGAACCACAGGGCAAGTGCTGATTATTGCGATTTTGAAACCGCTGCTACGAAACCGCAGCGGTGGTATTATCGTAGCGAAGACTCAGTGCCTCATAGAGATCGTCGCGAAAGCTATCGCTATGGCTGTCAAGGCCAGCTGTAAGCTCGACTAAATGCTCGTTATCTTCTTTTCCTGCCCACTGTTTAATATAGGTGCCGTCCTTATAGCCATGATCTTGACGGAAAAAGTTCAATACATTTTTACCGACATAGGCAACGTAGAGCGTATCAAAATCTAGCTTGGCAGCTGCCATCAATTGCCAAAAGAACACGACAGAAAACCCTTTTGTGGCCAAACAGTCTTGCGCTAATTGCTCAGTCGCTTCGAGTATCGTCATGTCGATGGCCATACTCGCTGGCGTGTCGTCGAGCAAAGAAAGAATCTGATCGGCCAAGTCATCATAACTTTTACCTTCGGCAAACAGCGCGCTCATCCCAAAATGCCAGATATCGATAATTTCAAGCTTGACCTGTTCATCATCAGGAACTTGTTTTTTCCACCATTTGTAGCCGTGGTGGTCCATTAACTCACCGCATTCAATCCATGCTGCGCGATACCATTCATAGCCTTGAGAGATCCATTGCGGATGAACCTTGGTATTCATACTGTCTTGCATCGCCAGCATGGTGAGTAATCGATGACGCATATTGAAGATTATTTCCGGTAATGGATTTGAGCCGCTTATTAAACCATTTAGAGGGTCTGGTGTCTTTGCGGTTTTAATGATTTCGTATCCCTAAAAGAATATTAATGGGGATATTTATTATGCCGGTATAACCCTCTGAAAACTCACTATTGGACGGCTTAGTGAACCGGTATTCTTAATAAATCGACCCCTGTCGCAGAGTCTACGCGAATAATTTCACCGCTGACAAACCTGCCAGCGTCGCTGGCTAAGAACATCACTGCGTTGGCAATGTCTGCTGGACTGCAGCTTATTGTCGGCCGGTCTCCAACCAAAGCCTCTGTTAGCCGCCCTGTCCCCTCAGTAGCACTTACCGAACCCGGTGCCACAGCATTGACACGAATGCCCAGAGGCTGCCAGTCGACCGCGCAAGTTCGCGTTAAAGAATCAATTCCCGCTTTAGCGGCTGCTGCATGCGCCTGATAGGCAACCCCCCAACCCTCGAACGGTGCCGTAATGTTAACAACCGCCCCTCCTTTGCCCTTTAAAAAGGCTTCGAAAGCCGCTTTGCTTACGTTAAACGTCCCGTTTAAATCGATGTCCACAACGGTGCGAAAGGCATTAGCTGAGAGCTGGTCAACAGACGCAGGGAAATTTCCCGCAGCATTGTTCACCAGAACATCTAGCCGACCATAGGTTTGCATAATAAACGACATCAAAGCCGTTACCGATACGTAATCGCGAATATCGCAAACACAGCTCTCACATTCGATACCTTGCTCTCTCAACTCGGCAGCAGTCGCTTCAATCACTTCCTTTTTACGACTGGCAATAACGACCTTAGCGCCATGCTCACCCATCGCGCAGGCGATACCCTTTCCTATTCCAGTCCCTCCGCCTGTAATTAACACCACTTTGGTAGCCATTAAATCCGCAGAATAAATACTCATATTATGAAATTACCTTATCAATTATTGAGACACTTGTACCGAACATTTGTCATTGAATCAGCTTTTAAACCGTAAGCGTTCATAGATAAAGACACATTATATCGTGCCTGTGCGCAAGACCGTGCAAGAACTTCCGGACTCTCGAACAATCGTCACTTGCCAAAAGAATTAGTCAATCATGCATCGCGGAACTAACACAATTACTTTTTCGTTAGAACAATTAATTTCTTATTAATAATAATATTTCAAACTGACCGCCAGTTTTTTCAACTAATCCTGAGTTTTATCGACCGAATATCTGAATAACATGACAAACCACTGAATGTATAACCAGATCGTTACATCAGCAAACAATGTCTATCCACAGAATCTGTGGATAACTTGGTGGATAAGCATGTCTTTTTAACGGTTTACACGGGTAGTTACAGGCGTCAAAAAAATTGACCATTTTATGACCAAATTATAAATATATAAATCAATGACTTACGAAGCTTTTCTAGAGATAGGAGTATATTTGAAGTTTTCAAAAAAATTTTGCCAACATAATTTTTCTGTGAATAACAATATAAAATTTTCTATACTCGCTGTAATCTTGTGATGAAATAACGCGTTTATCAACAGTCCTCACTACCTTTTTACTATCTAAGCCCCGAGTAATGCGACAAGCTAATTTTATTCTTTCATCTTGCCTTCTGCTCGCTTTGAAGTCCCGGGATTATTTGCTCAGTCTGAAATACTAATCAGCGTCACTTTACTCTGGTGGCCTATGAATTATGTAGACTTTCCCGTTAATCAATATAGGCAACTAACTAATAACGGTGAATACCTTTTATCTTTTGATCGCACTATCGTGGTTTCTGGTCGCCCACAAATCATCATTCTCACGATCAGACTTAATATCCCTCTCTTTTTCCTCATCGCGTTCTGCGTTCTCAATGAGTTCTTCCATTCGCTTGCGCCTTGAGTGCAAATGTAACCATCGCTGATTTTCTATTTGCCATTGTTCATTGGAACGCAACAGCTGCTGTGCTTGCATCTGGCTAGCTTGCCCCACATCCTGCATAAACCGAGAAAAATTCACTAAATTACGCACTGACACAGCATCATTTGATAACGGCGCTCCGCTACTCAGGTATTCTTTTTGAAATGTCTCTAGCTGATTCATGGATTGCTGTTGTTGATCAACGGTCATTTTTATTTTATTTAACGCCAACAATTGCTGTTGCTCTCGCAACTCTGCCACGCGGGCAACAACTTGTAAGCGCTTGGATTTACGCACCAGCGATAAATTCCCCGTTCATACCGTCTGGAGCAGCTTGGTGCATTTTTTTCGCTGCTAGCGGAACAGACTGGCCGTTATCGACCGCCGTGACGTCTTCTTCTAACACAGCGAGAAGCGCCGCTAAACTTTGCTCGAAACTCACTCTGTCATTCAAACCCTGAGCTAAAAATTCACGTATTTTTGGCTGTTTAGCTATCGCCAAATCGGTAATCGAATCGGCTCCCGCCGTATATGCTCCAACGCTAATGAGATCTCTGCTTTGTTCATAGCGAGAGTACAATTGTTTCACTTTGTTCGCCGATTCCAAATGAACCGGCGTGACGATTCCCGCCATCAAACGACTGATAGACGCTTGAATATCTACAGCTGGATACACACCATCGCCCGCAATATCCCTGGACAAGACAACATGACCGTCCAAGATTGCCCGCGCTGAATCAGCTACAGGATCACTCATGTCATCACCTTCGGTCAACACGGTATAAAAAGCCGTGACCGAACCTCCATTACCAAAACCATTGCCTGCTCTTTCTACCAACTGTGGTAGCTTGGCAAACACCGAAGGTGGATAACCTTTGGTTGCCGGTGGCTCTCCTGTCGCTAAAGCAATTTCTCGCTGGGCTTGAGCGTAACGTGTGAGCGAATCAAATAATAACAAAGTCTTTTTTCCACGATCGCGAAAATACTCACTCAATCGCGATGCATACATTCCCGCTCGTAAGCGCATAACCGGTGTCTCGTCAGCGGGAGCCGCCACGACTATGGTCTTCGCCATACCCTCTGGACCCAAAGTAAAATCAACGAATTCACGAACTTCTCGCCCGCGCTCACCGACTAACGCCACGATAACTACATCAGCTTCGGTAAACCGGGTCATCATCCCTAACAGTACGCTCTTACCAACCCCGCTACCTGCGAATAGGCCAATTCGTTGGCCACATCCGACCGTTAATGAAGCGTTTATAGAACGCACACCTACATCTAGCGGCTCAGTAATAGGCAGCCGTAATAACGGGTTAATTTGTTCGGGAAGAAAATTTATGCTGTCGGTCGCACCTAGTGGACCTTTGCTGTCCAACGGGCGCCCCGTGGCATCTATTACTCTCCCTAGTAAGGCCTCACCTGCTGGCACGGTATCGCTAGAGCCAATGGGGGTAACGCGCGCTCCCGGTTTTACCGACGCAATAGGCCTAAGTGGCATCAAGTAGGATCGATTTCCGTCAAAGCCAACCAGTTCGACTTCAAAAGATTCATTGTCTCCCACTGAGATTAAACACCGCGCGCCTAAAGCGACATTAATCCCGCGCGCTTCAAGGGTTAAGCCCACTACTCTTGTGACTGAGCCAATGGCTAATGGGGCAATGCTTGTTTGCGCTAATCTCTGTTGGCAGCACCTGAAATATGCGAGCATCGCTAAGGGTCTACCACGTCATTGTTAAAGGTGCTGTCGACAATGTCTTTTAACCGTGTTGAACTAGTAAAATCGACGTAGCTGTTAGCGCTCATTATTAGGCAACTGCCAAGTTCCAAGGCTTCATCGCCAAGCAATTGCCATTCCGGCTTAACAAAACCAGCGATGTTTTCTAACGCTGATATATCAGCAGGATTGAGATGAATAGTTAATTTCGTTTCATCCGATGGCAAGGCATCAATAGCACGACTAACTATGGTTTGAATGACGCTATTATCCATTTGCAGTTCACGGCATACCACTTGCCTGGATATTTCTGCGACAAGATCGGCAAGCAATTGTTT
>JAJRPK010000445.1 GCA_024280785.1 Gammaproteobacteria bacterium | reverse complement strand
GCCTGTAATCGCAATTCCTTTATAGTCGAAACACTGTCTCGAGCGCTTTTTTGAAGCCTAACATAAATGTCATAGCGCTCGTTGCCGTTGATAACCTGCCCTGCGGCGATGCCTCCAATGCCGTTGGTAACAAGATTCATTACTTCACCAACGGATATACCAAAACGCGATAAAGCCTGACGGTTGGGTTTGATGACTAACTGGGCTTCGCCTTCGACTTGCTCCATGGCCACATCCCGTGCACCTTCTATGGATTGAACCACGGCTTCGATCTCTTTGCCTTTTTCCGCTAAAATCTTTAAGTCTGAACCAAATAGTTTTATCGCAAGCTGAGCTTTTACGCCAGACAACAGTTCATCTACGCGTGTTGCGATAGGTTGAGAAAAATTGAACAACAATCCGGGAAACACTTCCAAGCGTTCCTCCATTAGCGCTTGTAACTCTTTACGGTTTGAAGCTGATGTCCACTCCTCAATCGGTTTTAAACCAATATAGATTTCTACATTACTAACAGGCTCCGGGTCGCCACCAATTTCAGCTCTCCCGACACGTCCAAGAGCATAGGTGACTTCGGGAAATTCCAGAATCATTTTTTCCAGCTTTTTTCCGACCGCTATTGAGGTTTCCATATTAACTGACGGGGCTAAGGTCACGCGCAAGTTGATCGTGCCTTCTTCAAGTTCGGGCACAAATTCCGTACCCAAAAAAGGTACCAGGGATAAGGCCATTACCAGTAGACTGAGCGCACCGCCAAGAACAAAACCTTTGTTATCCAGCCCCTTTTGTAATGCCGACCGATAGGCCCTTTCTAACGGCACCATGATCGGGTTGTGCCTCTCTTTAATACCGGTTTTAAAAAAGTAGCTGGCCAGGGCGGGCACAACAATAAGAGCCACCACCAGCGCAGCCAGCATGGCGATAATGATACTGATGGCCATAGGTTGGAATAACTTGCCTTCAACCCCTTCCAGGCTAAATAACGGGGCAAAGACCACCACAATAATTATCACCGCAAAAAAGACCGGCTTTGCTACTTCACGGGCGGCCTGCTGTATCCTCATCGGTATACCGTGATCGTCGTGTGAAGCATCGTACGGGTCATCTGTTGCCCCTTGCATGGATTCGATCACCTGTTTTTCATGGCGCCGATCGGGGTGGCTTAAGTGCTTGAAGATATTTTCCATCATCACTACCGCGCCATCGGCCATCATCCCAATCGCAACGGCCAACCCTCCCAGAGACATGAGATTGGCCGATAAACCGTAGTAAGACATGACAGCTAGTGCAGCCCCCACAGATATAGGAATAGAAATTAACACCAATATCACAGCTCGAACATTGAGTAAGAACAGCGCGAGCACGATGATGATAAAAATAAAGGCTTCTACTAACGCTTTTTTTACGGTCTGAACCGCTTTTGAAATAAGTTCAGCCTGGTCATAAAAAGCCACGTAACTCACACCATCTGGCAAAGCCTGCTGGATCAATGCTTCTCGATCTTTAATCCCGTCAATAGTCGCTTTGGTATTGGCGTTCATACGTTTTAATACGATGCCCGTGACCACCTCACCCAGCTGCTCGACTTCGCCCGATTCCGACCGGCGTGTCATGCTGACGGCACCTTGTCGTATTTGACTACCAAACTCTACCGTCGCCACATCGGCCACACGGACAATCACCCCATCCACTTCAAACAATGGAATGCTGGATATATCGGTTATGCCCTGCTGTTCACTCCCGACCCAACCGACACCGCGCACTACCAGCTGCTCTTGCCCCCGGTCCATGTACCAACCACCTGCATTCCTGTTATTAGCCTCAATCTTTTCCACCACATCCTCCAGAGTAAGACCATAAGACAATAGGCGGGCAGGATTAATATTGACCTGGTATTGACGAACATCGCCGCCAAAAGAGAGCACTTCGGTTACTCCATCAACTGGCATCAGTAACAGCTTCACTACCCAATCATTGAGACTTCGTAGTGCCATAACATCGTAACCACTGTCAGGATCTGCCATTAGCATATATTGGTAGACTTGGCCTAACCCCGATGAATTCGGACCCATTTCTGGAACGCCTACACCGTCGGGTATCATTTCTTTCGCCGACTGTAATTGCTCGAAGACCAACTGCCGGGCAAAGTAAATATCCGTGCCCTCCTTGAAAACAACGGTAATGACCGATAATCCCGTTTTAGAAATGGAACGAACTTCTTCCACGTCAGGTAGGGAATACATCACCGATTCAATGGGAAAGGTAATAAGTTGCTCGACCTCTTCTGCAGCCAATCCAGGCGCTTCTGTATTGACCGCGACCTGAACGTTGGTGACATCAGGAAAGGCATCTAAATTTAACTTGGGGATTGCCACTACACTGGCAATCAATAAACCTACGAGCGCAAGCACCACTAACAAACGGTTGCTTACAGCCCAATCGACAATTCGATGAAACATGACTACTGACTCCGTTTTGATTAATGGTTATGCGGATCGAAACCGCTTTTAGCGAGTTCGGACGCAACAAAAAATGCACCCTCGACGACAATACGTTTACCGGGCTTTAAGCCCTCAATAACGTGCATGCCATTACTGGTGTTTATCAACTCAACTTCTTTCTGCTCAAATTGACCCTCTTCTTTTTCAACAAACACCGTCCAGTCCCCGTCACTGGATCGCATCAAAGCCGTTTCCGGTATCAACATAACAGCACCTTCCAGTGGTAGTGATATGTGCACGTCAACAAAATACCCTGCATGGAGTAAATGGTTTTCATTCTGAAGGCTTAATCGAATCTTGCGGGTTCGAGTAGTCTCATCAATGGCATGATTTTCTTGAATAACAAAGGCCTCGAAGTTTTTCCCGCCCACTTTGACGATAGCTTTTGAACCCAACGGAATGGTCTGACCAACTTTTGGGGCAATGAGAACATCGACCCATAATTCTTCTTCATTGACCAGGTCGATGAGAGGTTCGCCCGCCGATAAAAATTGTCCCTGCTGGAAATTATCGTTCAATACGACCCCTTCAAAGGGCGCAATAATCTCGTATTCGCCTAATCGATATTTGCTGGAATTCGATAGCATTCCACTAATGGCTTGCTGACTCATACCGCCGGCACGAGCTTTTGATTTGGCCGTTTCAAATGTCAACCGTGTCTCGGCATAACGTTTACTGCCCACTGTTTTTCTTCCTAACGCTTTAACTCGTGCCCATTCCTGACTGGACAACATCAAAGCTTGCTGCAGTTCGGCCATCTCATTACTAAACAGAGTGACTATCGGTTGACTTTGTTCGACGTGCTCTCCCAAAACGACATGGCGCTTAAGTACTTTTGAATCTAACTGAACCGACAAGACGCTCATTTGATATTGGTTATTGACAATTTCACCAGGCGCATAAAGCGAGAATTTTGCGCCCCACACAGCGTCTATCTTCGCCACACGGATTCCGCCCATATCCAGCATGGCCGAAGTAAGCTTAACCACGCCACCTCCTTCTTCATGATCGTTTTGTTCACTTTGTCCGTCGATCTCATCGGCATGTTGATGAGCATCGCCAGATACTGCGTTTACGGGGGGGGGTTGGTGACCCCCGTGGTCATCATGGCCCTCTTCAGCGAAAGCGATTCCTGTTACCAAGCTATATACCAAGCTACAAGCCACCAATATTTGCATTAGAATTTTCATGTGTTACCCCTTAATACTTTTGCTGTTAGCTGATCACGAGTTTTGATTTTATTTAACCAAGACTCCACTTCTAGAGTGCTTAACAGCCACTCGACCCAGGCATGTTCCAAACTGGATTCCAACCTTAGCCCCGCCAGCGACGCATTCGCTTGTTGCTGCAAGACAAATAAATACTCAGATGTTGAGATATCGCCAATCGCCCACTGCTGTTCAATCCGCTTTCGGCTATCCGCAGTTGAGGAAACGCCTAACGACTGCCACGTGAGCCAGTGTTTTAGCTGACTCAGATAATTATTTTGCTTCTCAACCAAATCGCCCGCTATTTCTCGACGAACTGAAGTAAATTCAAGCTCCGCTTGCAGCAAACGTTCTTGAGCAGCGCGGTATTCCGCGCTGTAACTGTTTCTGATGTTAATTGGGAAAGAAATCGAGACGGCTACATAGTCCTGGTATCGTTCATTAATCGCCCTTAATCCGATAGTAGGATCACTTTTCTTATTAGCTTTGGCTAGCGAGACTGCAGATCTTGTCACCGCCACTGTCTGCTGTGCGGCAATAAACGCGGGCGATTTCTGCAACCATATATTGACATTTTGTTTAACAATCCCTGATTGCCACAGTTTGCCGGAAGGCACCGGAAAAAGAGCATCATCAATGGCAAGCGTGGCATATAACTCTGCCTTCGCCCGATTGAAGGCGATTTCCAGCTCGGCAATGCGCTGCAAATTTTCAGAAAGCGATAGCAAAGATAAATCAACATCCAGCTGGGAAACATCACCCACCTGTTGCCTCTTCACGATAATTTTCTGCATGCTTCCCAAGATACGTTCCTGCTCCTCGACTAAGGCCAATAAACTCTTCGCCTCCTCATAGCCAATCAAAGCATGGACTGCATTGGCCAGAATATTTTCCTTTTTCTGAGTAATTCCGATTTTCGCCAAAGTATAGTTTGCGTCTGCTTTAGCCGAGAAGGCTTTGCGTTTACCAGAAAAATCGAGAGTTTGACGAATTCCTACTCCGTACTCCTGCACATCGCTGTCGTCATAATCCAGCTCCAGTTCGGGGTTATACAGTGGCTTTTTTCCCGCCTTATAATCCCACTCCGCAGCCTTATTGCTATTATCCAGGGATTGCATCGCTGGTAATTTACTTGATATTGCCAACAACCAACTGGCCCACCGTTTATCATCTTGGTTCTGTTGTGCTAGGGCATCAATAGACAATAGTCCTGCCCAGATAACGGCACACGCAATCTTTTGATATTTACATCTCATAGAAGCCTCTGCTAAAACAAATTAAACAGGCAACGTTTCCCGTAAAGGAAGTTGCTACGATTGAATTGTTTTAACTAGGCAATTGGAGGGCGGAGGGAAGGATCTAACACTGGGGAAAGATAAGCATTCAAATATTGACTGCTTAAAAAGGATTTGGAGACACCCGATAGGCTCTCAGGCTGTTGAACCAAACCAACCGTTGACCCGTGGCTATAGCAGCAATGCCCACAATCATCGGCAAGTGTGAATTCTTCTGCATCTACTGGAGAATTGCTGTCTTGGTGATGCGAATGCTCGGCATCTTCAAATAAAATATGTATATCGGCACCTGCCAGGGCAGCTTGCCCCAGCATCAATAGAATCAATAATCCCAATATGGCTGTTTTACTACTCATTAATCACTTAATCACTTAATCACTTAATCACTTAATCACTTAATGCTAAGAGTATAGCATGCCATGATAAGTTCCAAAAAATAGGCTTCATAATCATTCCTCGCAATCAACATGGGCTTTATTCATGAATCTAAGCGAAAATATTATGCAAACGGCACAGATATAAAACGTGACTTCTATTATCGAAGGGGTTGCTTCATAGGCAAAAACAGCATAAACGAGCTGCCCGACGAACGAATTTTCTGGCAACCACTGATTTGTATCCCACAACGGCTGATAACTGGGAAGCCAATCCGCTTGAATAAGTAATTTAGCCCCTTGTAATGCCATCCCTGCAGACAAAAAATAAAACATTAGCATACGAAGCTTGACAGAATAATGGGCAGGCAGTGTAGCTATCAGGGAATAAAATAACGCACCAACACTTGCCCCTATTGACAGACCTATTACTCCACCCGCTATAGCACCCAACAGAATATTTGTATTCTGAATATAGCCGCTGTAAAAAACAAACAGTTCCCCACCCTCTCCGACAAAAGCCAATGCAACAACGACACTCAAAAATATTTTAAGTGTTTGGGTTTTTATGAGTAAGGGTTTTTCTAAAACAGATATTATTAAAGCCAACACAGCAAAAATAAAAAAGTGAAGTGAAGCATTAAATAATTCCTGTCCAACATAACCCGCCCAATCAGATATGTAACCCAAATTTATCACATAAAGGAAAGCACCAAAGGCTCCCATAATAATACTGGGTGCAATCCAGAACGCATTAAAATGATAACTATGACCAATAGACAACAGTAGGCTGATTAATACGCCGGCCTCAAGTGTTTCCCTTAAAACTGTCGCAATGATATTTAGAAACATTCAGACCTACTTCGCGACAAGTGTTGTTCTGGTCAAGTCGAACCGAACACATTCACTTGAGACAGCTCATAGTTAATCGGCTACAAGCTGTCATTGACAGTGTGTAACCGATCTTTGTTGTAATAGCAGATGTAATCCGCAACATCGCACTTTCCCAACTAGCACATACATCGCCCATCGAAGCGCGTAGGCCATGATTTTTTAAGAAATGTCGGTGCAACTTACTCGCGTACTGTGAGCCGCG
>JAJRPK010000444.1 GCA_024280785.1 Gammaproteobacteria bacterium | reverse complement strand
GGGTCCAGTTAGGAGACGTTGCAAACGTAGCCATCGAGTCCGGACCGCCGCAAATTCGCCGAGACGATGTTCAGCGCCGGGTGGTAATACAGGCCAATGTCGAAGGGCGTGATATGGGTAGCGTGGTTGCTGATATCCAGGCGGCAATTTCTGCTCAAGTAGATCTGCCCGCAGGATACAGTACCGAAATTGGCGGGCAATTTGAAAATCAACAGCGAGCACAGCAGCGTTTGATGATAGTTGTGCCGCTTTCCATCGCTTTGATTGCCTTACTTTTATATTTTGCCTTTGGCTCGCTAGGCCAGGCACTGCTGATTTTGGTGAATCTACCGTTAGCCATGATCGGCGGTATCGTTGCACTGTTCATCTCGGGCCAGTATTTATCGGTTCCCGGTTCTATCGGTTTTATTACCTTGTTTGGCGTTGCTGTGCTTAATGGGGTCGTGATGGTTGAAAGTATTAACCAGCGGCTTGAAGGTGGAGAACTCATGGATAAAGCCATTTTTGAGGGAGCGATATCCAGATTGCGCCCGGTCTTGATGACCGCTATCGTCGCTGCTTTAGGATTGATCCCGATGTTGTTATCCAATGGCGTCGGCTCCGAAATTCAACGGCCCCTAGCGACCGTTATCGTGGGCGGTTTGTGTTCAGCGACCTTTTTGACGCTGTTTGTCTTACCGACATTATTTCGTTTCTTTTCCAGAATAAAATTTGAAGAAAACCTATGATAGAAAACTAACCTGCTTGACTCTGGGGCTGCTCCAAGGTTTAAAATCAGCAGCAGACCCCAATCCACGCGCTGGAGAAAACAATGAGTGGTTGCTGCGAGAATGATAGCGAATTAGATGTACTGCACGATCAACAAAGAGCGACGCTAAAAATAGTCTTGGTCATCAATGCGCTGATGTTTTTTATTGTTGTCTATGCTGCGCTTTATGCAAAATCGACAGCACTTTTATCTGACAGTCTGGATTATTTGGGTGATGCGCTGACCTACGGTTTGAGTTTTATCGTAGTCCATATGGGCGTTCAGGCGAAAGCCAGAGTTTCCCTATTTAAAGGGTTGCTTATCCTATTAGCCGGTTTTTTTGTCGCTAGTCAAATCGTGGGGAAATTACTGCATCCCTCAATACCCCTATTTGAAACCATGGGTTTGTTTAGCCTGCTTGGGCTGTTCGCGAATGGGATATGCCTGTTGTTACTTTGGAGGCATAAAGAAGACGACATAAATATGAGTTCGGTTTGGGAGTGTTCTCGAAATGACATTGCGTCTAATATTTCCGTACTTATAGCCGCTGTCGGTGTATGGCTAACATCCTCTATGTGGCCAGATGTCATCATTGCTTTTGGGCTGATGATTTTATTCTTTCGCTCAGCTTACAGGGTTATACAGCTATCTTTGGTAAACCTCGCCAAACCTGGTTAGGGCAACAGGCTTTTGTTTTTTCCTTAAACACCCTTGACCCTTGACTATACTCCAAGGTTTATGATTGATTTGTGAGGAGTGTTTTTATGCCTAGATTGACCATCGGAAAGTTGGGGAAGGCTTGCGATGTGAAGGTTGATACTATCCGTTATTACGAACGGCGAGGACTTCTGTTGCCCTTGGAGCGTACAGATTCGGGCTATCGTATTTATTCAACGCATAGCATTCAACGATTAAGCTTTATTCTCAAAGCGCAAGGCTTAGGCTTCACACTAAAAGAAATTAAAGAGTTACTCGAACTCTCCGATAAACCGGAATCAGATTGCGCGGATGTGCGGGAACTTGCACTCGTCAAAGTTTCTCAGATTGAAGCACGTATAGCTGATTTGCTCAAAATTAAAGATAGCCTAAGAGAACTCACTTCCTTTTGTCCCGGTGGAGGCAAACCGTTGACCGAATGCAGTATTTTACTGCACTTCTATGGGAACGAACCATGAGAAAAATTGCCTCAATATTCATAATGGGTTTGCTTTGGACTGCTAATACTAACGCAGCTCCTTTGACATTTAATACCGCTCTGCCCATTAGCGAGGGAGAGTATATCGTTCGTGAACAACTGGTTGTTAGTCAATCCGGTGACGATCCTAGCGGAGCCAATCGTGATCGTACGGAATTAAGCGCAGTATCCACCTTAGTTTATGGTGTGACCCCTGATTTCGCTTTGTTCGGTACAGTTCCCTATACGGACATTGATACCAATACCACGGATGCGCAAGGCATCGGTAATACAAAAATATTTGGGCGTTACACGCTGTACCAGAATGACTTTCAGGGTGGCACATTTCGTGTAGCACCGTTTGCCGGAGTAAAAATTCCTACCAACCAAGACAATACCGGCACTGATTCATGGGATAGTTTTGGTGGGGTCGTTGCGACCTACGGCACTATACATTGGGAAGTGGACGGACAAATCAGTTATCAAGCCAACACGGAAGCAGACAGTTTTGAGGCAGGAGACATTACCCGTGCCGATGTTTCACTGCAATACCGCTTGTTTCCAATAACGCTCAGTACTGATACCCATTCATTTATCAATGGTGTGTTGGAAGTTAATTTAATTCATAAAGATAAGAACAAGACGGATGGTATCGATAACCCCAATAGCGGAGGCACCACGCTTTTTCTGGTGCCAGGGCTGCAATATGCCGCCGAGCGCTATATTTTAGAAGCAGGCATCCAAATACCTGTCATTCAAGACCTGAACGGCATGGCGTTGGAAAATGATTATATTTTCCGTACCGGCTTTCGTTTGAACTTTTAACCGATCAAGGAGACGAATATGAAACGATTATTATTTACTTTCGGCGCGATCCTGTCATTTTATGGGAATGCTATGGCTGCTGAGGTGCAGTACAACATACGAGTAGATGGCATTACATGTCCGTTCTGTGTGGCGACTTCTGCCAAGGCACTCAAGAAAATCGATGGTGTAAACACGGTCGGTTCTGATTTAGAAAAAGGTATTATCAAAGTTTGTGCCGATGAAAAAGTGGTGTTCACTGATGAGCAACTTACCAAGCTATTTATTGAAAAAGGTTTTACCTATCGTGGTGTGAATAAGCAAGAGCAGTGTGATCCCGTATGATAGAAGCCTATTCCACAATCACTTGTCCTAAATGCGGAGTTTCCAAAAAAGAGAAAATGCCAACCGATAGCTGTCAATGGTTTTATGACTGTACAAATTGTGGTGAATTATTAAAACCAAAGCAAGGTGATTGCTGCGTCTATTGTTCCTATGGAACGGTGCCGTGCCCACCTATTCAACAAGGAGATTGCTGTGGATCAAGCACCGATTAGAAAGCCTAGAACGTGGGGATGGCTGGTACTGTTTGCCTCGACTACGACATTGCTTTGCTGTGCGCTGCCTATATTGCTGGTGAGCTTAGGTATGGGCGCTGTAGTGGCGTCCCTCTACGGAGAATATCTCCCGTGGCTACGATGGTTTGGCCTAAATGAAAGCATAACATTTGGCGCAACAGCCATCATTCTGGTGGTCGCAGGATGGGCTTTATACCGCCCGGGCAGAACATGTCCTGCTGACCCCGAATTAGCGGAATCCTGTAATGCCGCTCATCGATGGAATCTACGCTTCTTTTGGGTATCCATCATTATTTGGTGTGTCGGTGCGTTCTCAGCATTTGTGCTTCCATGGTTATCATCTTTGGATTAGACATAGAGTGAGTGAAGCCAAACGGCTGCGGTTTACCGCTTTCCTCACCTTCGATCAGCGCGACGCGGATCGCTTCAATATCAGCTTGGCTGGCTTGGTCACGACGGATCAGATCACGAATATACTCGCTGTCATTGGTGAACTGTCCGGATGCGATTCACGACACTAGATCAGTATGCCAATAACAGGGCAGAACTGTCGCATCAGTCGACAAGAGTTCGAGAGCATGGCATGCGAAAAGTTTAAATCGATAGCACAGGTATTATGGTATTGTCTACGTTTCTAGCGCTTAGGTACACGCAACGATCTATTTTTCTTCAGAGACAGAACCCATGCCGTCAGATGAAAGCCTATTGCCATCCGCCGAGGATGTTAAAGATATAGCGAGCTTAATTTCGAGAGCACGAGCGGCGCAAGTGCAAATTGAGTATTACAGTCAGCAACAAGTTGACGGCCTTATCAAAGCGATGGTGTGGTCTTGCTGCCAACCTGGAATCGCAGAGGAGATTGCTAAGCATACTCTCGAGGAAACCCAACTGGGAGATTACAACGGCAAGTTTTTAAAAATATCAGTAAAAACCCGGGCAGCATTG
>JAJRPK010000443.1 GCA_024280785.1 Gammaproteobacteria bacterium | reverse complement strand
TTTACAAGCATTCAATTTCTGGTTTTACGCTCGTTGATGAAATACTTATAGATACGTTTTTATTTGCGGCACAGCAGTCACTAAATGAGATGATCTACAAAGATGGTGAATCTTACCGTATTTATAGTTTAGAAAGTGGTGTCACACTAACTAACAGTTTTGTTTTTTATATAAATTTGAGTTCAGGGCCATTTTTGCAGGCGGACAACTCTGTAAGAATTTATGGGCGGAATGCAGGTCTCTCTGAATTAGGCGCAGTTAAATTTGACTCGATGGGAGAGATATTAGATCAAACTTATTATAGTAATATCCCAATCGGGTCGCCGGTTATGGAAACCACCTATTCAGGAGGGCTGATCGATGAAATTGTGAGTCATAATTTAAATAATGGACACGTGGTTTTCGACTTGGCTACCGAACAAGCACTTTTCACGACAACCATTGATACTGGTGTTAGAGCGGAACGCCCAAGCATTTACCTTTATGGTGATGTCGACGGTGATAATCAGGATGATCTACTAACTTTGGGCGACACACTTAGCTGGGTCGACCCGGTGATGGATCAGAAGATTTGGTCAGTTAGCATGAGTTTTCAATCAGCAGTATTAATTGATGTTGACGGGGACGGTAGAAAAGAACTGTTTGCCGCCACTAGAGACAGGTTGTATCTGTATGAATATACCGCTCCTGGATTAGCAGAAGTCGCCAGTTTTGATATTGAAGGTCAATATAGCAATCAAATCGATTTGGTGGGGTTTCAAGATGTAAACGGCGATGGGAATGGCGAGTTACTGTTAGTGAGCGGGGAACGTAGATGCAATTATTTAGATGGTCGGAGTACATTGACAGTATTTTCGAGCGAGCTTAGCGTGCTTAATAGTCATGATTTAGATTATTGTATTGAGTTTCTTCCGACAATTATACCGACTACTAGTAAGAAGAATGTCATTGCCTCGGTTGGTTACGTAACAGAATACGATAATATAAAGAACAATCTGCAATCTTACTTTGCGGAATTCGATGTGCTGGAAGGTGAGTTGATTTGGCGGTCGACTCCGTTTCAAGGAAAAGTTTCAGGTGGCCAGATTGTCCAATACGGAAATGATCCTTACTTTACTAAAAAGGCGGCTCTGCTTTCTATTGGTGTCGGAGAGGGCTTCACTATTTTCGAGTAGAGTCGGGCGCTGTTTTTATTAAGGCTAAAAGTGAGTGTCCTCGATGTTTTTCTCGATGTTTTAGACGCTCAGAAGACATCCGCCACGACTGGGTGAGCATACCGAAGGAGTCTTGCGTGAAGCGGGACTCGATGCAGATCAGATCGCTGTATTGCGCGAGGCTAAGGTACTTGGTTAGAGCCTATTTTTTTCAGATAAAGATATTCGATACAGGCACTGCTGAATTTTACTGAGCTACAGACGAGAGGTTAAAAAGATGGCTAGTTATCAATTAAAAATCAACGGCGAACAAGTCTTCATTGATAATATCGCTGACGATACGCCCTTACTCTGGGTGCTGCGCGATGAACTTAATCTGGTGGGTACAAAGTTTGGTTGTGGTGGCGGCTATTGCGGGGCTTGCACTGTCCATGTCGACGGTAAAGCCGTGCGATCTTGTCTATTGCCAGTGAGTGCGCTCACTGGCCAATCGATCACGACCATCGAAGGGCTCGCCAATGGTGATGAGCTTCACCCGTTGCAACAAGCCTGGATAGATCAGGATGTTCCCCAATGCGGTTACTGTCAAGCGGGGCAAATTATGAACGCTGCCGCACTGCTGCAACATAACGCAAAACCATCGATCGAAGATATTGAATCGGCTATGGCCGGCAACCTTTGTCGTTGCGGTTGCTATGTTCGTATTAAGTCCGCCATTGTCTCGGTGGCCGCTCAAATGGCCGTAGATATCGTAGGAATCTACGACCCCGAAACAAGCTTAGGGGTTAAGGAGCTGCAATCATGAAAAAATTAGCTATCACATCACCGACCCGTCGCCAATTTATTAAACTCGGTGCCGTCGCAGGAGGTGGTCTTGTGCTGGGGTTTTATTTGTCAGCGAAGCCTAACAACCAATGGGCAGTTAGACCCGAAAAAGATTCACTGAATGCTTACATTCAGATTAAGCCGAACGGTGAAATCATTATTGCCGCCCAGAACCCAGAGATTGGTCAAGGCGTTAAAACATCCTTACCTATGATTGTCGCTGAAGAACTGGAGGCTAACTGGTCAGATGTTAAGGTGGTGCAATCGACTATTAACAAAGAACTCTTTGGATCACAATTTGCCGGCGGATCGCTCTCGGTAGCGACAACCTTCGATCGACTTCGTAATGCGGGGGCTAGTGCTAAAAGCATGCTGATTGCAGCGGCGGCCCAGAGTTGGAACGTCGCAGAAAGCGAGTGCACGGCTGAACAAAGTACCGTAATGCATGGTATAAGTGGCAAGCAACTTAGTTATGGGCAGCTAGCGGATAGGGCGGCGGAGATGCCGATACCCGGAAAAGTCACATTAAAGAAACCCAGCGAATATAAGTTGTTAGGTACACGGGTAGGGGGTGTTGATAATCGGGCCATCGTTACCGGGCAGCCATTATTTGGTATCGATGCTAATGTGCCCGGGATGCAATACGCCGTTTATGCCAAATGCCCAGCCACAGGCGGAAGCGTTAAGTCAGCCAACCTTAAAGCGATTAAAGCTTTACCTGGAGTGAGCGATGCTTTTATTTTGCAAGGCAATGGCGTCGTTGAAGATTTAATGCCAGGTGTTGCGATTGTGGCGAATTCGACATGGTCGGCCCTGAGTGCCAGAAAACAATTACAAGTTGAGTGGGACGAATCTAACGCTGCAAAAGATAGCTGGACTCAATATCAGGAACAGGCGCGTATTGCTTCAACCGAATCGGGTCGCGCGGGTAAATCGGTTTATAAAAAAGGGAACGTCGACAAAAAGCTTAAAGAATCGTCTCAACGGTTAGATGCATTTTATCAATATCCTTTTCTCTCGCATGCACAATTAGAACCGCAAAACTGTACCGCCTATGTAAAAGATGGGCGTTGCGAACTGTGGGCGCCGACACAAATGCCGCAGCGAGCGATACCACAGGTGGCGAAATTGCTAGGTATTAGTGATGACGCGGTGACGTTGAATCAAACACGTATTGGCGGTGGTTTTGGCCGTCGTCTTATGAATGACTATTGCAGTGAAGCGGCGG
>JAJRPK010000015.1 GCA_024280785.1 Gammaproteobacteria bacterium | reverse complement strand
CCTAACGACTGATAATAATTACTTAGCATGCCGTCAACTACCAGGTTAGTGCTTGTACCGATTAGAGTGCATGCACCGCCAATTATTGCCGCATAACTAAGCGGGATCATCAATTGAGAAACAGGAAAGCGCAGGCGCTTTGCCCAATCGACAACAGCGGGAATCATCATGGCAACAACCGGCGTATTATTGACCACCGAACTTAATATCGCTACCGGCAGCATAAGACGTAATTGGGCGATTCCAATGACGGAAGGTTTGCCTAACATACTACTCGCTAACCAGGTAGCCCCACCGGTTTGGGAGAGACCTTGAGCCACAACAAATAACAAAGCGACCGTGATCATTCCTTCGTTAGCAAAACCGGACAATGCCTCTAACGGCGAAAGGACACCAAATACTAATAGAAAAGCTACTCCGCCCATTAGAATAAAATCGGGAGCATAGCGGGTAAAAATTAACGAAAGAAAACAGGCAATCACGGCGCCGATTGCCAAATAAGCTGCTAATTCCACTTCAATTCCTCAAATAAGCCAAACACTCTTAAACGAAGGCTTAGCGATAAATCTCATCTAAACGATCAAGAAAACTATCGAGCATATCGATAGGTAACTCATTGATTCCCGCCGCTGCTTTTCGACCTCCACCGGTAGGAAACTCCATACACAATTTATCGGCATCCGTCTTATTGGACAAAGGCGCTCGCACACTCACTAAATAGGTATTGTCGGGCCGCTCAGTCAGGACAGCATGCGCGCGATTGGGATAATCGTTAGCTAACGCATTACCGTAGACACCACTCACTCTGCGCGCCCATTTTTCATCGGGCAGCATAAATGCTGCTGAAGCAGAGGTTTCACGCAGGCAATCCGCATTTTTAGCGCTAACCATATCCTCTTTATACCCGTTTTCTAACTGATGAAAACTCGTTGCATCGTCGCTAATAAAATCTAATGGGTTACCGTATTTACTAACACGACCATACAAATCGGTAGGTGTAAAATGCAGATCGTCTAAATTGGATCCGTAACCATTATAATTAATGTAGATGCCAAAATTCTCTAATAATGTTAGCTGGTCTGCAGTTAGCGATGTTGTAGCAGCCACCGCTAAAGCACTATCCTTTAAATTATCACCAAAGGCCCCAACTATCGCCCACTCGGAAAAAGCACCTTTTAACCGGCCGTTGATCAACAAACTCGTGCAGACATCAGCAGATGGATTGATCAACGCATCCAGATTATCTTCTTCGGGAATCTCTCCGGAAACATGGTGATCGCAATAAAAAACATCTGCTCCTGATGATAAAACTCGTAATAAATCTTTTTTGTTCTTATCCATTGAAATATCAAGTACATTAACTTGATCTCCTGGCTTGGCTTCGACCTGAGATAACAACTTTATATCGCGTTTAACACCCGTGATTAAAACACTATCATGAGGATTAGCATTACGCAGTTGCGTTAGCGCACAAATGCCATCTGCATCCCCATTAAAAACATCATATACGGTCATTAGTGATCAATCCTCAGCGCCAATTTAACGGCGAACAATAGCAGGCTTTTATTAACAGGGAAACTACCGTAAACGCCTGTTTCAATGGTAGCCGTTTAGCTAACAACTTTGGCTGCCAAAGCGGTAAACCTAGCCACGCGCATAGTATATTGCCACCAATCAACTCAACGGCGGACATACATGTTCTGGTAACAAGGTAGATTGAAACAGACGCTTATTTTACGGTGTCTTACTATTTATAGCGAATATTCGCCTTATTGCGGGCCACAATACTGGCACCGACCCCCTTAACCGCCATCAAGTCGGATGCTGATTTAAAATTTCCCCTCGCTTTGCGATAAGCAATAATGGCTTTTGCCTTGGTCAAACCAATGCCCTTTAGCGAGTCTGCCAACTGCTCTGCCGACGCTGTATTAACATTTACAGCAATGACCTTCCCGCTACGCCATGTCTTTTTGACTTTAGCTTTTTTCAGTTTTTGGGCTTCGGCTGTTTGTTTGTGCTTATCACCTTTCAAAGATGAAAGATCGGCTGCCGAAAGTTGAATCGACAGACTATACAAACTACAAATACTAAGAAATAAAACAAAAGAACGGACTAAAATCTTCATACAAAATAACTCCATGTGGTTTATTACACTCGGCATTCCCGCCAAGATCATGTTGCTGTTACCCTAATTGTTTACTTCAGTTTAAACTCACCCTGTACGTTAGGACAGCGGGCGCAATCCTAACACACAAAAAAATATCTTGTACACCATTAATAATGTCGTTATAGTTAGCGTCGGTTCAGCCAAGATGGCTCGGACCATAAGCTTTTTCATGGAGGAAAAATATGCTTAACTCATTTAAGTTTCAACTTAATCGTTTTACCCTTTCACGCATTATCGATACGGCACGCACTATCGGTGTAGATAACCAGCTAAACGATAATTATCTAACCGCCTTCGGCCAAACATTTACCTCTGCATCAGCCCCTAACAGATACAATAAATCCTCTTGGTGGAGAAAAATCAATACTTTCTTGTTCCCTAAAAATAAGTTAACACCACACCTATTTCGAAGTGCAAAGCCCACAGTTACCACCGTAAGTGTTTTACTACTCTATAATTTCGCCTGTAATTCTGCCTATTCGAGTACCGTTTTTATTAACGAACTCCACTACGACAACTCCGGTAGTGATATCAATGAAGCGCTAGAAATTGCGGCCATTAGTGGAACTAACTTAGCAGGCTGGCAACTTTTATTTTACAATGGCTTAAACGGAACCATCTATAAAACCGAGAACTTAGGTGGAACCATTAGCAATCAAAACAATGGCTTTGGAGTATTGAGCTTTACATTTTCCGGCATTCAGAACGGTCCCGCTGACGCGTTTGCACTCGTTGATTCCTTTGGCTCGGTCGTTGAATTTATTAGCTATGAAGGAACGGTTACAGGCTCAGTTGGGGCCGCACTAGGTCTAACTAGCACTGACATTGGCATTGCTGAGGATTCTGGTTCAGCTATTGGACTCTCGCTACAACGCATAGGAACTGGCACACAAAGCAATGATTTTAACTGGGTACAGGGCGACCAGAGTTTTGGCCAAATCAATGCCAATCAGGAGTTTAACGCCGTGGCAGCCGTTCCCTTACCAGCAGGGTTTGGATTGTTTGCCGGTGCTTGTATGGGGCTAATCGGCTGCCATCGAAAACGAGCTAAAAACAGGCATTCTCAACACAAACCTGGCAATACTGAGATCGTAAACAACAATGGGCAGCTTACTCTCTTAGCTGTCTGACCATTTGCTCTAAAGCAACCCGTGGGTCGTCTGCTTGTGTGATGGGACGACCTACGACCAAATAATTGCTACCGGCCGCAATAGCTTGTGAGGGTGTTAATGTTCTACGCTGATCATCTGCGACAGCAGTTGCTGGACGAATACCCGGTGTAACTAACAAAAACTCACTGCCGCAATATTGACGCAGTTGACGAGCTTCTTGCGCCGAGCAAACGACGCCGTCGAGCCCCGACTCTTTGGCACTGGTAGCCAACGCAAACACTTGCTCTTCGAGTGAGCGTTTTAGACCTAACAGGTCAAGATCACTTTGATCCATACTAGTCAATACAGTCACCGCAATGAGTAATGTTTCTGAGTCAAGTTTCAGTAACGCTTCCTTAGCTGCCTCCATCATTCGCCGCCCACCGCTGGCGTGAATGTTAAGCATCCAAACATTGGCGCGTGCCGCTACCGCTACCGCCTTGGCAACCGTATTGGGGATATCATGGAATTTTAAATCTAAAAAAACCTCATACCCTTTACCTTGCAGCATATCCACAACTGTCATACCGCAAGCGGTAAACAATTCTTTTCCCACTTTGGCTCGGCATAATTGGGGTGTTAACTGCTCCGCAAGCACTGTTGCCGACTTCAAATCGGCAAAGTCAAAGGCGATCACTAACGGGGTTTTACACATTCGATTATCCACAGTATTAAACTTGCATTAATTTTTATTCGACATCTTTTCCTTTTAGTCGGTCCATCGCATCCCACTGCTTGCAGCTAGGACAGCGCCAATGTAATTGCCGACCAGAAAAACCACAATTAGTGCATTGGTAAATCATGCGCTTTTGAATAAGGTGGCTTACCACACCTTGAAGCGACCTCACATCATTCGCCACTGGACCGCTTAAATTGGGCAGCTGCAAAGATATTAGTTGCCCCAATCCCGCCAGTGATGGATGATCTTTAACATACGACGATAAAATTTCGTTTGCTTGTCTACGTCTGGCAGGCTCAAACTCTGAACGGACAATTAATTGCTCGACTAAAAATAACATAGCGTCCGTCGACGGATGAGTCTTTAAATGTGTTTCTACATAGTTAACAAATTGATTAAAACCCCCTGCAGGGTCCTGCGCTACATAAGCCTTATACAATTCTGGCAGACAATCAGCGAGCCGCGACGGCTTTTGCACAGCCACTCGAGACAGTACCCGTATTGCCTGCTTGAAACGCTCTGCTCCATTTTCATGCCCACCCATTAAAATGGAAGCACGAATACAATTTTTGTCGGCCGAATAGGCTCTCTCTAGTAATTTTCGAATTACGCCAGTATCATTTTTTTGCGCAGCCTCCTCCGCCAACTCGCAATAAAACTGAGCGATTGTCTGAGACAAATCATGACGTACAGCTGTATTTCCCTTGACGTATTTGCTTAGACTCAATGCCTCGGCCACCCGTATTGCTTCATTCCACTCACGTTCATCTTGAAATATATCTAGCAAATAGCGTTGCGCAATACTTCTAAGTTGAGTCGATTCACTAATGACTTCTTTAAGTAACATTTCAGCACGATCGAATAGTCCCGCCGCAATAAAGTCTCTGGCCAATTCAAGGTGCACCTGATGCTGATGCTCAACATCAAGCCTTGGTCGAGCCAGTAAATTTTGATGGATTCGAATAGCACGATCTACCTGCCCTTGCTTACGCATTAGCTTACCCATGGCTAAATGAGTCTCTAATGTATCGGCATTGACCTCAAGAGAATTAACAAAAGCATCGACAGCCTTGTCGGGCTGCTCATTTAATAAATGGTTTAAGCCCTGAAAATAAGTTTTGTTAAAGGCTAAAGGTATAGCAGTTGGATTGGGCTTACGAGTAGATCTTCTACCAAGAAAAAAACCGATAGCGATAGCTACAGTAACAAGAAGGACAAGGGCCGCATCTGCCATGGAATTAGGACGTGTGCCCTGTAATTAATTTTGAAGTGGTTCGCAATCGTTTCTCTACCCTTATTCGCGCTGACTTTTCTTTTAGTATAAGGGTTGCGGATAAGGTTAACCCGGAAACTCCTCCAGCTACAAAAAAAACGATTAACCACAGTGACAGATTCCACTCTGGCAACCGAATAAATAGTAGGTCGACACTCACCATCGCTTGATTATGGACAATAAATGCCAGGCCAAACAATAATACTAGAAGGCCAAATATAATCGATAAAATCGCAGTCAAAACTCGCATAGTTTTCTCTTATAGAGTGAACCGAGGCGAGCATTATACTCGGCCAATGCCAAAGTTCGGCAAATTCAGAATAAAAATTATGCTTTGAAAACTTATGTTTTGAGAGTCATGTAGTAGCACCCCCTGGAAAGGAGATAGCCACGTTTTAATCAGCTAGTTGACGCATACAGAAAAATAGAAAGACAAATGATTGATATGCCGCCCTATCAGAAATACGTGGACTGAAACCCTTTGAGGCTATCATTAACGCGGTCACGCATTTCTTTACCAGGCTTAAAATGAGGGACATGTTTACCGGCTAATTGCACTTTTTCGCCCGTTTTGGGGTTTCTACCCACTCTCGGAGCGCGGTAGTGTAAACAAAAGCTACCAAACCCTCTGAGCTCTATACGCTCGCCAGAAGCCAATCCGCTAACCATCTGGTCGATAACACATTTGACCGCCAATTCAACATCCTTGGTCGAAAGTTGTGCCTGCCTTACAGCAATACGCTCAATCAGTTCAGACTTGGTCATTTTTATCTCCGGTACCCGTCCAGGCGAACAAGTAAAATCACTCGTTTTGCATTCATAGGTACCAGTATAGCCAAGCTATTCACGTGTTCCACATAAAAGCACATTAAAATTATCACAATAATTCATGTCTAAGCGTTTGTAACACATTGATATTGCAGATATTAGGAGGAATGACTGCGAGAACTGGAATATATGGCCGAATAATGTACAGTCAGTGTTAGCTGACTGTACATTATGGCTAGGAAACGTTAACTAAACTGATGTTTAGTTTCAACTCCCTATTTATCGTCCATTTTGGCTTTAATCAGATCGCCAATGGTTGTGGCCGCATTAGCAGGAGCAGGCTCTTGCTTACGATGCGACCGCACGGCTTCCTGCTCATCAGCCACATCTTTGGCCTTGATAGAGAGGCTGATAACGCGGTTTTTGCGATCAACACTGATCACCTTAACCTCAACTTCTTCACCTTCTTTTAATACATTGCGGACATCTTCGACTTTATCTCGGGAGATCTCTGACGCTTTCAAGATACCTTCGATATCGCCACCTAAATCAATAACGGCCGATTTGGCATCCATTGATTTAACCGTACCTTTAACGACTTTACCTTTGTCGTTGTCAGCAACAAAATCTGCAAACGGATCTTCTTCAAGCTGCTTAATACCCAGCGAAATGCGCTCTCGGTCAGAATCAATCGCCAAAATAACAGTCTCTATTTCGTCACCCTTGTTATAGGTGCGAACGGCTTCTTCACCGGCTTCAGCCCATGAAATATCAGACAGATGAACCAGACCATCGATATTACCATCGAGCCCGATGAAAATACCAAAGTCAGTAATGGATTTGATCGTACCTGAAATCTTGTCGCCTTTTGCGTGCTCACCACCAAAGGCATCCCATGGGTTTTGCTTACACTGTTTAATACCCAAAGAAATACGACGTCGCTCTTCATCGATATCTAGAATCATGACATCGACTTCATCACCCAAAGAAACGATTTTTGATGGGTGTACATTTTTGTTAGTCCAGTCCATTTCAGAAACGTGAACTAAGCCTTCGACGCCACTTTCAAGCTCGGCAAAACAACCATAATCGGTAAGGTTGGTGATAACACCTTTAACGATCGTGTTTTCCGGGTAACGAACTTTAACGTCACTCCATGGATCTGCGCCCAACTGCTTGAGGCCCAGTGACACACGGTTTTTCTCGCGATCAAACTTCAGTATTTTAACTTCAATTTCGTCACCAACGTTCACAATCTCGCTTGGGTGCTTGATACGCTTCCAAGCCATGTCGGTAATGTGTAACAAACCATCAATGCCGCCCAAGTCAACGAAGGCACCGTAATCAGTAAGGTTTTTAACCACACCTTTAAGCTGCTGACCTTCTTCGAGCGTCTTCAATAACTCATCGCGCTCGGCGCTACTTGCCTGCATCATTACAGCACGTCGAGACACAACAACGTTATTACGCTTGGCGTCTAGTTTGATAACTTTAAATTCTAACGGTTTTCCTTCGAGGTGAGTCGTATCGCGGATTGGCCTAACATCGACCAAGGAGCCCGGTAGAAAAGCGCGGATCGTGCTAACGTCAACAGTAAAGCCACCTTTGACCTTGCCGTTGATAACACCAATAATAGTTTCTTCGGACTCAAACGCTGCCTCAAGGACTTTCCAGGACTCTGCGCGCTTAGCTTTTTCGCGCGACAACTTAGTCTCGCCAAAACCATCTTCTACAGCTTCTAGCGCTACTTGAACCAGATCTCCAATGGCAACTGAAAACTCACCGTTTTCATCAATAAATTGGCTGCGGGGGATGACACCTTCAGATTTGAGCCCTGCGTGTACAGTAACCCAATCATTGTCTACGTCTAGGACAACGCCGGTAATAATCGCACCGGGGTGCATTTCGATGGTTTTTAAACTTTCTTCAAATAACTCTGCAAAGCTTTCGCTCATAGTGAATAAACCTAAGGTAAGACGGGATATTTGTAAACCAATGGCAAACTGATAATAATCGGGTTCATTACAACAATAATTAATTAGCTCATATTTTAACGGCTATACAATCTATACAATCAATACATAAAATATATTGGTTATATTAAGCGACACTTAAAAAGCAACACTAAAAAATCGAACTAACACGTGTAACGAGAGACAAATTTAAACAGCTAGGCCACAGTGAACATCAAATCCCGGTCCATATATCCAGCATCATATATGGAGCTATTAAAAAAAATCAGTTATGCGCATGCTGGTAACTGGCACACTACTGACACTAACTAACTAACCCGCGACGGCCTGCTTCTTCTAGCAGCAATTGGCACACTTCATCGATAGTCATATGAGTACTATCTATATATAGCGCGTCATCTGCCGGCTTCAGCGGCGCAACCGTTCGTTCCATATCACTTCGGTCGCGAGCTTCGATGGCTTCCACGAGGCGCGCGAGATTACCACTTTGCCCCCTGCCAAGCAACTGTTTATGCCGTCGACGCGCACGTTCTTCAACACTGGCCGTTAAATACACCTTTAACGGGGCTTCGAGGAACACCACCGTTCCCATATCTCGCCCATCAGCGACTAAGCCGGGTAACTCTACAAAAGCCCTCTGTCTAGCCAGTAAGGCGGTGCGGACTGCACGCAAAGCGGCAAT
>JAJRPK010000442.1 GCA_024280785.1 Gammaproteobacteria bacterium | reverse complement strand
CTTACGCCAAATGGTAAACTGGATAGAAATGCGTTGCCTGAGCCCGGGCAGCGAGGTTCACAAAATAATGGCGAGTTGGCATTACCCAAGGACGATTGGGAGGCGTTAGTTGCCAATATTTGGAAGCAGGCTCTGGGTGTAGAGCAAGTCGGACGTAAAGATAACTTTTTTGATATAGGTGGACATTCATTACTTGTTATTCAAGTTCTTAAAGAATTGCGCGAGAGCGATAGGGTTACTAAAGCAATCCAAATGACGGACCTTTTTCGGTTTACTACTATTGAATCCATCGCGAAATTTGTTTCAGCGGATGCATCGGAAGCTGTCACTTCCGATGTCACTACATCGCGGGTGGCCGCTAGAAAAGCGGCTAAGGGACGTAGACGCCGGCGATAATTAAATTGGTTTGGCAATTAACAGCTATCTAAGGTGGCAATCCCAGAGTTTACAAGTTTTATAAATTGGCTATTAAAGTAGACAAAAAATCAGACAGAGAAGACTGTACATGTCCGAAGAATTAGAAAAAAATGACGCGAGCGACAATGATATAGCCATTGTAGGTATGGCTTGTCGATTACCTGGAGCCCGAAACGTTAACGAATATTGGGGTAATCTGAAAGAAGGTCGGGAATCAATTACCCAATTGTCAGATGACGAGTTAAGGGACGCGGGTGTCAGTGAAGCGGATATTGCTAATCCAAACTATGTTAAATCCGGAATGTTTCTCGGTAATATGGAGTGCTTTGATGCGGGGTTTTTTGGTTTTAGTCCCCAAGACGCACGTATCATGGACCCACAACATCGGCATTTTTTAGAATGCGCCTGGGAAACCTTTGAGGATGCCGGCTATGTGCCCGAAGATATCGAGGGCTCTGTTGGTATATACGCCGGCTCAGGTCATAATGCCTACTTACCTTATAATTTGATGACAAACCCTGAATTGTTAAAGCAAGTAGGGTTTTTTCTGTTGCGGCATACTGGCAATGACAAGGATTTTTTAACGACTCGTGCCTCCTATAACTTTAATTTAATTGGCCCTAGCGTTAACGTACAAACTGCCTGCTCAACATCGTTAGTTGGAATTCATTTAGCGGCTCAGAGCTTGCTTAGCGGAGAGTGTGATGCAGCGTTGGCAGGTGGCGTTACCATAAACATGCCTCATCGCCAAGGGTATGTGTATCAAGAAAATGAAATATTATCTTCCGATGGGCACTGCCGGCCTTTTGAAGCATCGTCTGATGGCACCGTATTCGGCAGTGGTGTGGGCTGTGTATTACTTAAACGTTTAGAAGATGCCATTGCCGATGGAGATCAAATTCATGCTGTGATCAAATCGTCGGCAATCAATAATGATGGCGCTAATAAAGTTAGTTATTTAGCCCCTAGCGTCGACGGACAAGCTGCCGCTATTCGAGAAACGATTGAGCTGGCCGATATCGACCCTAGCCGTATGGGTTTAATCGAATGCCACGGCACGGGCACCTCGTTGGGAGACCCTATAGAAGTTGCTGCATTGACTCAAGCTTATGGTGTTGATAATCCGAAAAAACAATATTGTGCATTAGGTTCAGTTAAGTCAAATATTGGTCATCTAGATACAGCGGCGGGCGTTGTTGGGCTAATAAAAGTAGTATTGAGTTTTAAAAATAAGAAACTGCCTCCAACACTTCATTTTAATGCTCCCAATCCCGCCATTGATTTTGCCAATAGTCCGTTTTATGTCAATGATCGCTTGCGCGATTGGAATAGTGATGGCCTACGGCTTGCTGCGGTCAGTTCGTTAGGCGTTGGCGGAACTAACGCGCATGTCATCCTGGAAGAGTATCGACAACCGACTACACCTGACTCGTTATCCAATGGTGACGCAATAATTCGTCCCTACCAATTGCTATTAATCTCTGGTCGTTCAAAAGACGTTGTCAACAGATATTCAGAGGCACATGCAAGCTCGTTAGCGGAAAGTTCTTCAGGGTTAAATGATATTGCCTACACCGCGGCGGTGGGGCGAAAGCTGTTTCGTCATAGAAGAGCGGTGGTAGCGGCCAACTCTGAGGAAATGACCGCAACATTAATTGCCAATAAAACGGCGGTAAGAATTGATCACAAAGGCCCCGAAGAGCCGGCGCCTGTCTCGTTTATGTTTGCCGGTGGTGGCTCTCAGTTCGTCAATATGGGCAGAGATCTTTATGATAACGAGCCTTTGTACAAAACGGTTTTAGATGAATGTTTAGAAGCCGCTAAGGGAGTTGTTGATTTTGATCTCAAGGCGATATTGTTTCCTGTGTCAGGGGAAGAGGAATCCGCAACTTCAGAAATGTTAAGGCCCTCGCGCGCGCTACCGGCTTTATTTGCTACACAGTATTCGCAGGCAAAGCTATGGCAGTCTTGGGGTATTGAAGCCCGATCCTATATTGGCCATAGTATGGGTGAGTACACAGCAGCTTGCTTAGCAGGGGTTTTTAGCTTTAAAGACGCGTTAGCAATTGTGTCAAAGCGCGGGCAGCTTTTTGAAACCTTGCCAGACGGTGCGATGCTTAGCGTCATGCTAAGTCAGGATGAAGTTCAACCCTATTTAGCACAGGGATTGTCTTTGGCCGCAATTAATAGTCAGGATCTCTGCGTATTGGCCGGACCGGCCGAGAATATAGAATCGGTACAATCGATACTTGAGGAAAAAGAAATACAGTGTAAGCGGATACATATTTCGGTTGCTGCCCATTCGGCTATGTTAGAACCTATATTAGCTGAGTTCGAGAGCTTCTTGGGCTCAATAGAATATCACCCTTTACAACAAAAAATGGCATCGAACCTGACGGGGCAATGGTTGACCGACGAAGAGGCGATGGATCCGAAATACTGGGTTCGACACTTGCGTGAGTCGGTGAGATTTGCAGATGGATTATCATTGTTGTTAAACGATGATACCATACCTGTTCTGTTAGAGGTAGGGCCCGGGAATACGCTGGCCTCCTTTTCACGCCAGCATAAAGATGTGACCCGCGACCATATGGTCGCGAGCTCAATGAAACATCCAAAAGAGACATTCAATGATGTAGAATTTATGCTGCTGTCGTTGGGCAAGCTATGGTGCGGCGGTGCCGTTGTTGATTGGTCGGCATTTTATCCGTCTCAGCAGCAACGTGTTTCTATTCCAACTTATCCTTTCGACCAGCAAAGACACTGGGTTTCCCCTGGGCTTAATGTAAATAGTTTGCCTGAAGGAAAGCAGCCTTTAGACGAGTGGTTTTACCAACCGTCCTGGCAAGCTAGTTTTGCGTCTGAAGTGAAAAATTATCTGCCGACAGTTATTTTTGCTAGCGATAAAATTGTAACTATCGCAGCATTAGAAGCAGCCTTATCTACTGATAGCGATCAAGACTTCATCACGGTGCGGCCTAGCGAGAGCTTTCAGCAGGACAATGAAAATAACTTTCATTTAAATTTGTCCTGTTCCGATGAGCTGGACAGAGTGCTAAGTGATATTGGAAAGCGTTTTTCCGGCCAATTCGCAATTGTTTACGCTTGGCCTTTATCCGAACCGGATGACAAGGCGTTTGAACATTTTTTTAGATTTTCTCAAGCGCTTGTCGAGCATGACTTTGAATCGATAAATCTAGTTATTCTTGTTGAGGGTGCGCTTGCTATTAATGCCAGTGATTCACTGACTCGGCCGTTACTGGCCACTTTGTCTGGCGCTGCAAGAGTGTTGGCAAAAGAGCTCCCTGGCGCTTCCATTCGTTTAATCGATATTGATTGCCTAACAGGAAATTATGAGCTAAACAACCTAAACAGTCGCAATGATAATACGACCTCTTTTCTTTTTCGTGACGTGATGGATTCAGCCGAGACATTTGAAGCCGTCGCGTATCGACAAAATTATCGCTATCAAGAAAAATTTATTGCTTGTGAATTATCTAAGGCAACCGATTTCGCTCCTGCGCAAGGCGTGTATTTGATTACGGGTGGGCTAGGCGGCTTGGGTTTAACGGTAGCTGAGCAGTTAGTCTCTAAGCCTGGAATTAAGTTAGCATTAATTGCCCATCGAAGTTTCCCCGCAAAAAAAGATTGGCCTGATCTCAGCACTAGAAATACACGATTGGGACGCTGCGTTAAACAATTACTCAGTATAGAAGAACGAGCAGCACAGGTTGAAGTGTACACGGCAGATGTTAGTGATACCGAAATGTTAGCTAGTGTGGTTAATACCATTCACATTGACATGGGCCCGATAAAAGGTGCTTTTCATACCGCCGGAGCTATCGACGATCAATTGTTATCGTTAAAGACTTTAGAGCAAGGCCAGGCAGTATTGGCACCAAAAGTAGCGGGCTCACAGGCTTTGGTTTCCATTTTAGCCGATGAAGAGAGCATCGAATTTATTGTTCTTTATTCTTCCGTTAGTGCGTTAACGGGAATGTCGGGTCAATTTGATTATGCAGCAGCTAATTCGTTTATTGACGCATTAGCGCATCACTCACGGTTGGCCGGTATTCCAGTAATAAGTGTCAATTGGTCGGCGTGGCAGCAGGTAGGAATGGCGGCAGAACTTGCGTCGGGTGCACGCAAGATGGGCAATAAAATGTCGGAGTTTACATCGTATATTGACGATAATCATTATCGTGAATACCTCGACAGTAACGTTTGGTGGGTTGATGAACATCGAACAAAAAAGGGTTTAGCGTTAGTCCCCGGCACAGGATTTGTCGATATCGCCTATCGCGCTGCAAAGCAACTATTGAGCAAAAATACACAAGGGCAAACAGGAAAATTTATTGAACTAAGCGATCTCTTTTTTAGTTCCCCCCTCGTTGTTCAAGACTCAGAACAAAAAGTGATAGACGCGACCATTGAAAGCAATGGTTCCACATCAAAAGTGATCATTTCCAGTGCCAAGTCACAAGCCAGTGCCGACGATGCGGATTGGATAGCAGAACACGTCGAGGGCAGCGTCAAATGGGTAGACGGTGAGCTTATAGAAAGCGTAAACATCGATTCTTTGATTAGTCAGTGTCAAAATTCTTGTATTGATCGCAAGGGAAGTGCCAGCCACGCTCATATGGATTTTGGTCGTCGTTGGGCTTGTACAACGCAGATTCATGTTGGCGAAGGTGAAGTATTAGTAGAGTTAGAACTTGACGAAGCGTTTGCCCAAGATTTAACTAATTCACCGTTGCACCCAGCACTGTTGGATATGGCAACTGGTGCGGGACATCTGCTAGTAGAAAACTATGACGCCGAGAGTGACTTCTTTGTCCCGGTAGGGTACGGAAAAGTAACCGTATTTGCTGCCTTTGAACGAAAAATATTTAGTCAAATAACTTGGTTAGGTGATGATAACGATCGCTCCTCTTTCAATGTCCGTATTTATAATACGGCGGGCATGTGCTTAG
>JAJRPK010000441.1 GCA_024280785.1 Gammaproteobacteria bacterium | reverse complement strand
GTCTGACTACACCAGTATTCAGGAGCGGATCAAACCGCAGTTTGATTTAGCCAAAGCGATTGGTAACCTCACCGGGCAAGGGTTTTTTCAATCGTTTAATGTCGAGTTAAAGCCGTTGCTCTCGTTTAACGATACTACAAAAAACCAAAACCAAACCGGCATCCCTTTTACGTTGATCGATTATCTTGAATTAGTGGATTGGACCGGGCGCATTCTACGGGCCGATAAACGCGGTGCTATTTCTTCTCAGCTCCCGCCGATTTTAAAACGGTTAAAGATTAATAAGAAAAAATGGTTATCGGGAGCAACGGAATTTGAACGAGTGCGCAGACACCGCTTTAGCGCAAAAAAAGCAGCGCCTTTAGCGGCCTAATTTCTGTATTAAACGATTTGCATACCCGAAGGTTGGCTTTGGAGGAGGATTGCTGTCTTCGATATCGTCGAAGTTAAACAATTTCTTCTGTTCGCCGAGTTTTTTTGTATTTCTCCGGCAAACCCATTTAATGTGAATTAAATTTCCTGTCATCTAACTATTTTCATTGGCTCCGATTAAGGCGATGAGTGTCTCGGTGTACTTGCACTCCTTGAAAATTATTCTCGGACTTAAAGATTGTTTTAACTAGGTTTACATGATTCTTGCTGTAAAACCTTCCTCATCCTGCCCACTAGGGCAAGTCTCACCGCCTGGAGTTTGCCCTAAAGCTGCCAATGTATTTAACCAACCTTTGTGACTTCTAAGGCTTATCGCCTTCCCCAACAACTTGCCATCACTTTTACGAATAACACTTGTAACTATCTCGAATATCGGACCAACACTATTGATTTGAATTTTTTTGTACACTTCAAAAATATAATCTTGCTCAAAGCGCTCCCGAACCACCCTATAGTCGAAAACTCCCAGCCATTCTTAATGAGAGTATCCGTCAAACTGGGGGAAGTTCAGAGTAAAGCTTACAATTGTTTACCAAGAGTTGTGCTTTTATTGCTATTGGTTCAACAGTCTCGATCCATAGACGGCCGTCAGTCCAAGAACAAGCACAATGAGAACATAAAACCACCTGCCGGCAAGTTTGGGGGTTCGGATTGGCGCTACATTCAAAGCCGCTATAGACAAACACACGATATACAAAACGACTGAAAAACTGGTCTTACTGATCAGCCCCTCCACTAAAAATACAAGACTGAAAATGATGCCATTATTGTCAGCCGCCAACCCCATATAAGTCGAATCATCATTCAGGCCGAACACATTAAAATAACTCAAACGAATAGCAATAGCAGCAACGATTACATACGCGCCAGGAAGGAACCAGAGGCTGAATTCACCATAGCTCAAGAGAAGCACAGCCGGTAAAATTCCAAAACTTACAATATCGATCAATGAGTCAAGCTGCCCGCCGAAAGAGCTTTGTTCTTGAGTTCTCCCCTTCATACGTCGGGCGATAAGGCCATCGCACCAGTCGAAGAATACGGCCCAGATCAACCCAATCATCGCGGCGGAAAAAACACCTAGAATAGCAAAGTAGATTGCCAGAACAGCACAAAACAGACCTGTCAGGGAGCAGAGATTGGGTAAGTCTTTCGCAAATGAAAGTATGGTCGGGGATGTCGTTGGTGAGTCGTTGGTGGATTCTTTTGCTGACATGCGCTTTTCTCTGGCTCTACTTAACTGACGGAAATAGTATTATTCTCTGTCGCTAATAGCTTATTTAACGCAGCAACGATATTGGCATTTTCATCGGGTGTGCGACTGGCTATACGAACATAGCGGTCAGATTCCGGCATGCTTTTACCTTCGCAATGTTTGATATACATGTTGTATTCAACAAACAATTTTCGAGCCACTTCGGGGCCAGATGGTGCGTGATCGGGAAGGCGGCAGAAAATATAATTGGCATCGGGTTTATAGACAATCAAGCCTTCAACTGAACAAAGACTTCGATAAAACTGATCCCGATCTTCCCGCACTTGGGCGCAACTTGAAGCGAACTCTTCACGGTATTCTGGTGCCATTTTTAAAAAAGTTTCGGCAAAACCATTCAAATTCCAAATATGGAGTCCAGCACGAACCTTATTCGCAAAACCGGCATTGTCAGTGAGCATATAGCCGATACGTAAACCGCAGATGCCGTAAGCCTTACTCATACTCTTGAAAATCGCCAGGTTTGGGTAGCGTGCAATATCTTTTTCAAGTGTTTCCTGATCGCGATTACTGGCAAAATCGATAAAGGATTCATCGACTATGAGCATGCAGTTGTGCTCGGCCAGTTTTGTTAGAAGACGAATTAGTTCAGCTTTTGGCACCAATAATGAAGTTGGGTTATTTGGCGTCACCACTACCGCGACATCAGCCTTGCAACGAAAAGCCTCAGCGGCGAACTTATCGACATCCAGTTGGAAAGAGGGTGTATCAAGCACAAACTCGACAACAGTTCCTTCTGGTGCTGCATTGACATATTCATTAAAAGACGGCACCGGAACAATGAGTTTTTTCGCTATATGCCCGGAGACAATTTTAATAAGTTCTGCCGCTCCATTTCCCACCACGATTCTTTCTGGCGGTTGATCAATTAAATCACCAACCCAGCCAGCAAGTGTGGCTTGGGCAACAGGATAATTTAAAACCAACTCATGAATTTGGCCTTTAAGCAGCTCAAAGAATCGCTCTGGTGGAAAATGAAGATTATAAAGATAGGCATGATCGATAAAACCATAACGCCAATAGCCTCCATGAGCGGTGGCTAACATTTCATATTGCTGTTCTCTGGTAGTTTTATCTTGAAAAACTTGATCTTGATCGTTCATTACTTAAATTCTTACCTTATCAAGCTATACTCAACGCCGTTAGGGCGCTGGGTCGATCCCTGTCAGTACATAGAAAAGTACACTTGTACAAATTCATTGGTGAGGAGATGTCGTCGGCCTACACGGTGATGGGCTCGCCATTATCAGGGATAATCTGATCATCCGTTGCCAAGGGATGAAGCCAGCGTTCAGCTCCTATGGACTGCGGAGCATGGGAGAATAGCAGCTCGGCTTGATGTAAGTCCGCTACCGTATCAATCTCATACCAACGGTTTTCATCAAAGAAAACCGCATCAAATTTAAGCCTACCGTCGGCCACCATGTCAGCAAATACAGCCTCATAATATTCGCCTGTGCGTTCGTCAGCGATGTAGTGCTCCAACTGCACTATTGTGTTCTGCCAACTCTTTAAAGACAGGCTGTAGATATTAACTGTTTTATATTGAGGCGCTGTTTTTACAGCACGGTTGAGATGAACAGCAGAAATACCTCCCTGGGTATTGAGCGCAACGGTTGTTCCATTCATCCAGGGTAGAAGTTTGGAAATTGCCATTTTATCCGGTGCTAGCATATCCTTTAGCATTGATTGTTCAAAAACCAGATCACTCTCTATCAGTACAAAAGGCTCCTGGATCGCTTGCCGCGCCAGCC
>JAJRPK010000440.1 GCA_024280785.1 Gammaproteobacteria bacterium | reverse complement strand
TTGTTTTTTTAAAGAGTGAGTAATCAACCATTCTTCCTTGTCCCAACGAATATTGATGCGGTTAATTCTTCTATATTGTGCCGAACTGGCAATGAGCTGCTCAACTTTCTTTTGAGTTATTGGCTGTATCAGTGCGATTTGTAAAGACAGCTCATTAGCCAGACTATCCAGATTTTTTGCTTGTTGTTTGGGAGCGAGATAAAAAGTGTGGAATACGGTGAAAAGCAGACAAAATAGCACCAAGGTAACTTGAATAATAAGGAAGTCTCGCAGGGTAACGGGAGGGCCCTCTAGGTGACTTTTGTTTAACAATGAGCTTCTCCGCATCATCAATCTATTGGCAGGTGTCGGCAGGGGATATATATTATCGGGGGGTTGGCTCTGAGCTCATCAGAGTGGCTTATAGTCAATCCTACACCAACGGCATAATAATGTCCGCAGTGAGCAAGTGCTTTTAGACTACTTATTAGGCGAGGTATCAGCTAATAAACAGACAGTACATTTGCTATTATAAGCAATCTTTATCGGGGTTATGAACTAGCAAAAGAGTCTATTTAGCTGTTAATTAGAAAATTACTTAAGCTCATTAGCTTGGGCGGCGGCTTCCCAGATAATCAGGTATTAAATCTGGGTAAGCTAGAATGTTAAAGGCTGCGTTTATAATTCTAGCTGTTCGTAGATTATTAATGTAACCGTCTATAGTGGGCAGCCCTTGATTGTCCCTGCTCATGCCCCCATTGAATATTAATCGCTTAAAACGGGTCAGTGTCCACGTGAAATACCCAACTATCGAAGACTTTGTTGGCAATACGCCTCTAGTCAAATTGCAGCGGCTTTACTCTGGGCCCAACGAGATTTTGTTGAAGCTTGAAGGGAATAACCCTGCGGGCTCAGTAAAGGATCGTCCTGCGCTGAATATGATTAATCAAGCAGAAGCCAGAGGCGAAATAAAACCGGGTGATACCCTTATTGAAGCGACCAGTGGCAATACTGGAATTGCGTTGGCCATGGCAGCGGCGATTAAAGGCTATCGCATGGTGCTGGTTATGCCCGACCATATGAGCCTTGAGCGCAAAGCCTCTATGGCGGCCTATGGTGCTGAGTTGGTTGAAGTCAGTGCAAAAAGCGGAATGGAAGGAGCGCGAGATTTGGCGCAGGAGATGGCTGAGCGAGGGGAGGGAACAGTATTGGATCAATTTGGCAATCCCGATAATCCTGCTGCTCACTTTGACACAACGGGCCCTGAACTCTGGGAGCAAACTCAAGGGACCATCACCCATTTTGTGAGTTCAATGGGCACGACAGGCACTATTATGGGGGTTTCTCGCTTTCTGAAAAGTCAGAACTCAAATATTGAAATCGTGGGTTTGCAGCCGCAAGATGGAGCCAGTATTCCTGGTATTCGGCGCTGGCCAAAGGCGTATTTACCTCGTATCTATAACTCCGAGCATGTAGACAGGGTTATCGATATAGCGCAATTAGATGCGGAAAATACAATGCGTGCATTAGCGAGTCGCGAAGGCATTTTTTGTGGAGTTTCTTCGGGAGGCGCTGTTGCCGGCGCTCTAGAAGTTGCTCAAGATTTAGTGGATGCGGTTATTGTCGTCATTATATGTGACAGGGGAGACCGGTATTTATCCACCGGCGTCTTTGATCAATAATTGCTTGGCATAGATTATGACAATAACATTGAATAACAGGGAATGTTGATCAGGTAACTATTTATGGTGCAAGTTAGAGAGACGTACCCCAAGCAGGACAACGGCAAGCTCGATGTTGACGCTTGGTTACAATTATTACCAGGTTTTGATGAGCCGGACACGGTGAGTCGAATGAATGTTGCTTGCGAGCTAGCGGCCGCGGCTCAGCCGTCGCAACCGAGAAGTGACAATACGGGCTTAATTGGTTGCTTTGATGCTGGTTTGGAAATGGCCAATATACTTGCTGACCTTCATATGGATGAAGAGGCGCTTATTGCTGCTGTTATTTACCGAGCAGTACGGGAAGAACGCATCTCGGTAGAGTTAGTAAAGAAAAAATTGGGTTCTGAAGTCGCTAGCTTAGTAGAGGGGGTTCTGCGAATGCTAGCGATCTCTACATTGCGCACCGAGTCAACTCCTGTGCTTGGCCAGGGTAACGCTCAAGTCGACAATATCAGAAAAATGTTGGTTGCGATGGTCGATGATGTTCGTGTTGGCTTAATTAAATTGGCCGAACGGACTCAGGCTATTCGCGCCGTTAAAAATCATCCAGATCCAAAAAAACAACAGCGTGTTGCACGAGAGGTGGCAGAGGTTTATGCACCTTTAGCCCATCGTTTGGGGATTGGTCAGATTAAATGGGAGTTGGAAGACCTATCTTTCCGCTATCTCCATGCTGAAGAATATGCCTCCATCGCAAAGATGTTAGATGAAAAGCGTTTGAATAGGCAGAATTATATTGAGCAGGTGGTAGAGCTAGTGCAAGGTCAGCTGTCCGAAGCAGGAATCGAGGCTGTCGTTAGCGGTCGGGCCAAGCATATCTACAGTATCTGGCGAAAAATGCAGTACAAAGGTGTTTCATTCGATCAACTTTACGATATACGAGCGCTGCGCATCATTGTCCCGCAGCTTAGAGATTGCTATGCCAGCTTAGGGGTTGTCCATACGTTGTGGCGAAATATACCAAGAGAATTTGATGATTATATTGCGAACCCAAAAGACAACGGTTATAGGTCACTACACACGGCCGTTTTTGGTCCAGAGGCGAAGGTCTTAGAAATTCAGATTCGAACCAATCATATGCACGAAGAGGCCGAGCTGGGTGTTTGTGCTCATTGGCTCTACAAGGGTACGGACAGCCAGCATAAAAGTGCAGGCTACGAGCAGAAAATTGAATGGCTGCGACAAGTGCTGGAGTGGCATGAAGAGACAGGTGGCGACGCTAATATCAGCGAGCTGGCAGGAGAAATTACGCAAGATTTCGGTCGTGATCGCATCTACGTTTTTACGCCTAAGGGGCATGTGGTCGATATAGCTTATGGTTCAACCCCCGTTGATTTTGCTTACCATGTCCATACAGAAGTAGGTCATCGTTGTCGAGGCGCAAAGGTCGATGGTCGAATTGTACCGTTGAGCACAGTGCTACGGAACGGCCAAAAAGTTGAAATTATCACTGGGCCAGAAGAAGCGCCCAACAGAGACTGGTTGAGAGCGAGTTTAGCCTACGTTAATTCATCTAGAGCACGGTCGAAAGTTCGCGCTTGGTTTAAGAAGCAAGCGCGGGAACAAAATGTTAGTGCGGGTCGACACCTTTTAGAAAGGGAGTTAAAAAGATTAGCTCTTACCAGCATTGACTACAAAGCATTGACCGAAGATCTAAATTACGACCGGGTTAATGATTTATACCTTGCTTTGGGCGCCGGCGATATTTCTGCTAGTCAGGTATTACGAGCCGCTGAAAATTTGTTTGGCAAAGCGTCCAAACCACAGATTATTACCCAAAAAATTGCAGGTTCGGTGTTAGGGCGGCAGAGTACAAGCTCTATTACTGTTTTGGGTGTAGGTAATTTACTCACGCAGATTGCCCAGTGTTGTAAGCCGGTGCCTGGCGATGATATCGCTGGCTATGTGACCGTTCATCGCGGGGTGACGATTCATCGAAAAGACTGCCAGCATTTTTTGCAAGTCGATAGTCAGCAACTGGAGCGAGTGATAGACGTTAGTTGGGGCGCCGAAGAGTCAGGTGTTTATGCCGTTGATGTGCAAGTTGAAGCCTATGATCGTACCGGCCTGCTTAGTGATGTATTAGGGCTGCTCGCCAATATGCGGGTTAACGTTAACTCAGTGAACACTTATACAGATAAGGACAATAATACTGCTCATATGAGGCTGAATGTTGATATTCGCGATATTGAAGCGTTAGTAAGGATTCTTGCTAGGCTCAACGATATGCCCAATGTGATAAACGCAGTGCGGTTTCATTAACGTCATAAATTTTATTGGACAGATTTTTTGTGCCGTACTCAATGAGTACGTTATCTCTTCTTGAGGTTCTCCTATGCAGCATTACTCAGTGACCGACTTAATTTATCTAATGTCGCGTTTACGGGAGCCAGAACGAGGGTGCCCATGGGATTTAAAACAAACGTATAAAAGTATCGTAAATCACTCCATAGAAGAGGTGTACGAACTTGCTGATGCAATAGAGCAAGCGGATGTTGTCGATATTCAGGGTGAACTTGGTGACGTATTATTTCAAGTGATTTTTTTGGCCCGCATTGCGGAAGAAAACAATGACTTTTCTTTTAACGACGTTGTCCATTCGCTATGCGAAAAACTATTGCGGCGGCATCCCCATGTTTTTAGTTCGGGTGTGCTTTATGATAAGACTGAAGCCACGGGAGCAACAGTTGCAATAGATGAATCGCAAGTTACTAAAAATTGGGAAAAACAAAAAAAACAAGAGCGTATTGAGAAAAATAGAAGCCATTTATTTGATGATATTCCACGCGCTTTACCGGCGTTGCCAAGAGCGGCAAAAATTCAAAAAAGAGCAAGTCCGAAAGGTTTCGATTGGCCTACGGCAATGGGGGCTCTGCAGAAACTGAAGGAGGAAGTTGCCGAGCTAGAAACACTTCTTTTATTGTCCGAAAATATCGAAAAAACTTCCGCTAGTAACGGTGAGAGCAATACATTTTCGGATGAATTGGCAGAAACTGAAGCCCATTCATTGCCGGGCGATACGATTCAACAGCGATTAGCAGAAGAGTTGGGTGATGTATTATTTAGTTGTGTCAACGTGGCTAGAAAAGTCGGGGTTAACAGCGAGCAAGCGCTAAGGCACGCTAATAGTAAATTTATCCAGCGAGTTGATGCGGTAATGGCGAAAATAGCTAGTCAGGGTTTAGACGAAAGAGTCGACAGTGAGCAGCTCGACAAGCTATGGCAATTGGTCAAGCAAGAGAAACGGTCGCTCCTATAAAAGCCTGGTAAGCTGATGTAAAAAAGGAACTTGTTAATAGCTGAGTGACTGTGTATCTTTGCGGGCGATTAGACGAACCGGGGTGAGGCTGCATCCGCAACGTCTTCTATCTTTACTTGGCAGGCATGTAATGTTGAGCGTGTAATATTGAGGCTACGAAGTTTTGACATCAATTCTTTGGTATAGCAAGAATCTTTAAATCGTCTTTTAGCTAAGATAAAACGGTATTCTCAGAACAGCATTCAAGCAATTATTTCTAATTTTTTATGCGGATTGACTATAACGAGGTTTTTTAATGCGAATTATTTTATTAGGCCC
>JAJRPK010000439.1 GCA_024280785.1 Gammaproteobacteria bacterium | reverse complement strand
GGCAGCTGACATCGTGGGTATTAATACTGTGTTTCAAGTGGGCGGCGCGCAAGCCATTGCAGCCTTAGCTTATGGCACCAAAACTATTCCAGGCGTGGATAAAATTGTAGGCCCGGGAAACCGTTATGTTGCTTGTGCCAAAAAGATGGTATTTGGCACTGTTGGTTTAGACATGGTAGCGGGTCCTTCTGAAATTCTAGTGCTGTGTGATGGTCAAACAGATCCGGATTGGATAGCGATGGATCTGTTTTCCCAAGCTGAACACGATGAAGACGCTCAGGCACTATTGATTAGTCCAGATGCGGATTTTTTAGATGCTGTAGAGAACAGTATGAATCGATTGCTGCCGTCTTTGGAGCGTAAAGACATTATTGCCCAATCAATTAATAATCGAAGCGCTTTTATTCATGTCAAAGATTTGTCTCAGGCGATAGAAGTGGCCAACAAGATAGCACCTGAACATTTGGAATTGTCGGTGAGCGACCCGCAAAAGTTGTTGCCTTCCATTAAACATGCCGGGGCAATATTTCTTGGCCGCTACACGCCTGAAGCGATGGGCGATTATTGTGCGGGTCCCAACCATGTTTTACCGACCTCGACAACGGCTCGCTTTGCTTCGCCGCTGGGAGTTTATGATTTTCAAAAACGCAGCTCGATAATCCATTGTACGGCGGAATCGGCTAAGAATATCGGCCCGTTGGCTTCAGTATTAGCGCGTAGTGAGTCTTTAACGGCGCATGCACGCTCTGCAGAAATGCGGTTGTTACAAGATGATTGAGAGATACTGAACGGTGAGTTCACTAGTGTCGTTAAAGTATCTTGGCTAAGCTATTCAAAATCAAACTGATAAATAATTGAACTTAATACCATGAACCCATTTTGGAGTAACTTCGTTAAGGGGCTTGACCCCTATGTTCCTGGGGAGCAGCCGAAGGGCGACGATAATATAAAATTAAATACTAACGAAAACCCTTATCCTCCTTCGCCGAAGGTTATAGCAGCTATCGCTGATGAGGCGGGAGAGCGTTTGCGTCTGTATCCCGATCCCGAGTCATTGCGTCTTAAAGAGGTGATTGCTAAATATTACGGCGTATTAACAGAAAACGTATTTGTAGGAAATGGTTCTGATGAGGTGTTAGCGCATGCATTTAACACCTTTTTTCGCCAAGCTAACCCGGTTTTGTTTCCTGATGTGACCTACAGTTTTTATCCGATTTATTGCGGTTTGTACGATATATCTTATGTTGCTGTACCACTAGATTCTGACTTTAAAATCGATATAGATGGATACCTGCAGGCGAATGGAGGAATAATTTTCCCGAATCCAAATGCCCCCACAAGTATTGGCTTGGGTCGGAATGATATTGTTAAATTATTAGAAAATAATAATAATTCTGTTGTTATCATCGACGAAGCTTATATTGATTTTGCCGATCCTAATTCGCGTTTAGCTATTGAATCTTCGGTAGCATTAACTCAAAAATATAAAAATTTACTCGTGGTTCAAACGCTGTCTAAGTCTCGTTCTCTGGCGGGGATACGATTAGGTTTTGCTATTGGCAATGCGGGTTTGATTGAAGGGCTGCAACGAGTAAAAAATACTTTTAACTCTTATCCTGTAGATCGTCTTGCCGAAGTCGCTGCCATTGCAAGTTTTGAGGACGAAGATTATTTTGCGTCGATCTGCGGAAAAATCGTAGCGAGCAGGGAGTCGTTGATAATGTCGTTGCAGGCGCTAGGTTTTTCTTGCCTTCCCTCGTCGGCTAATTTTGTCATGGTTAAGCACGAAAATGTCAGCGCTAATACATTGGCCGTTAAACTGCGAGAGAACGATATTATTGTGAGGTACTTTGCTAAGCCCAGGATTGATGAGTACTTACGGATAACGATTGGTTCGAATAAGGACAACGCGCAGCTATTAAAGGCGTTAGACAGTATACTAAATAGATAGCGGCGCTACCTCTCTATAGCCGTCCGTTAAAAAATCTCGTATTACCAATGCCTTTGTGGCGAAGATTTTGCGGCACCGCTTTCCCATTGAACACTTGTCGTTGACGCATTAACGTCTTCCGTGGTTGAGTCATAGTGCATTCCATGCTTCCGTGGTGGGTTGAAAGCGTACCGTTGATCGCGATAGGGTGTGTCATCAAACTCTAATCAAACTTGTCCCAATCAAACAACAGAGGTTTTCCCATGCCAAAGGCAAGCAGTCACCGCGTCGACGGCCCACTTATCATTGAAGTAGCCATTAATGGCATGAGCTCAAAAGAGCGCAATCCGCATGTACCGCGTTCGGCACAAGAAATTATCAGCGATACGTTGGCGTGCGTGAACGCCGGTGCTAATTTGATTCATGCTCACAACGACGATATCGCCATGACCGGTGAAGAGGCGGCGGAAAATTATCTAGCGGCGTGGCGACCCATATTGCAACAGTGTCCGGACCTGCTTTGGTACCCCACCTTGACCTCGGCGAGTGATGCGGCTGTGTCCCTTGAGCATATTGCCATCATCCAGCGCGAAGTTGGGTTGCGTCTTGGGCTCCTAGATCCTGGATCGACCAATATTGGCATGCCGGATGCTGATGGTATTCCGGTGGGTGGGGTGTACGCTAATAATTACGACGATATTCGCTATTCCTTTGACTTTTGTCGAGAGCATAAACTAGGGCCGTCGCTAGCCATTTACGAGCCCGGTTTTATGCAAACTACGCTGGCGTATTACCGAGCTGGGCGTCTTCCGGCGGGCACGATGGTGAAGTTTTACTTTGGTGGCGAATGTGGCTTGATGGCGACGGCTCCCGGTGTAACTTTCGGGCTACCGCCAACAGAAAATGCGCTAGCTGCTTATCTTGATATGTTAGACGGTATTGATTTGCCCTGGTCTGTTTCAGTTTGGGGTGGTGATTTGATGCAGACGCCCGTGGCACGCATGGCTTTAGAGAGAGGCGGACATCTGCATTTAGGACTCGAGGAGTTTTACTGCCCCAATCGCCAGCCGACTAACGAAGAGCTTGTGCGTGAAGCGGTTGCTTTAGCCGAGGAAATTGGCCGTCCTATTGCCAGCACTGAACAAGCTGTACAGATTATGGCTTTACCCATGGCTGAATAATTTCCTCGCAGTGAGAAGTATTTTTATCACTAAACTACTTAAAGTGTAATGAGTTTTGGGGTCAGTGTAAAAATTATTCATTTTCAACGTATTCGGCGAACGCCGATCAATCCAGCCAAACCTGTTCCAAATAACCACGCTGCTGCGGGAACAGGGACAGCTGTCGCAGCCAGTGAAATCGTCCACGAATAATCCAGAGAAAGAGTTTCACCGATCGTACCGCCTGCGGCAACGCTAGCTAGTTCGTAGCTGTTCACTCCCAACGGGAACGCAGGTGTTTTCAGCCAATGAATCAGGCCAGTGTTGAACGTGTGTACAAGTAATACGGTCGTGTTGCTTTCATCGGGATCAGTGATCCGCCATTGGAATAAGCCTTCTCCTAGTCTGCTGGATGTTGAAACAGACATCCTCGTAATTTCAAAGCCATTAGCAATCGTAAAAAAGAAGCTGTCGTTGTCTAGCAATCCACTGCCAACGTCCCATGATCGGTTGCCTATAATAGTGTTATCGCCTGTGCTCAAAAATATAGTCTCTGTCGCTACATCGCCGTCGATACTCTCGTCATAGACAATGGCAGCTTTAGCCCAACCTGGCGAGGCAATAATTACGAGAGGAAGTAATAATCGAATGAGCAAAGCTCTACTTTTCATGATAACCGCACTCCGGGCAGAGCGATTATCGATGGAAGCATACGATGGTGCAGAAACAGAAAAAAGACGCCAGAAGTCAATGATTCTAATAAACATAACAATCCCTTTTTTGAAAATTAACAAAATGAGTACACAAAAGCGCACTCAGTAATTTCCAGGAATTGAATTGAACTAGATTTTAGATTTAGCTCTAAAGGGGGGCTCCACTATAACAATTAATTAAAGGGGTCAAACGGCAAAAAATGCAGCTTGGCGAGTATAGCACCAAGTGCTATACTAAAAATCAAACCTAAAGGTCGCAGGATGCGGATATTTAAAAATAAGGCTTTCAGCAAATGGGCTTCCAAGGAGGGCGTCAGCGATAGTTCCTTGAGTGCCGCCGTTGAAGAGATCGCACGAGGGTTGGTCGGCGCAGATCTGGGTGGCCAGATGTTTAAGAAGAGGGTGGCTGTCGGTGGCCGTGGCAAACGCGGTGGGATGCGGACTCTACTAGCTTACCGAGTCGAGGATAAAGCCTTCTTCGTGTACGGCTTTGCCAAGAATACCCGAGCCAATATCCAAGATGACGAATTGAAAGGGTTAAAGCTGTATGGCGCCGAATTACTGGGTTATAGCGACAATGAATTAAACAAAGCCGTGAAAGCTGACGCATTAGTAGAGGTAGAAAATAATGGATAAATCGATTCTGGATATGGTTCGTGAAGGAGCCAAAGACCTATACAAAGCGGGTGTTATGAGCGATATCACGCTGCGCGAGTTCGATGCTTTGTGCCTGCCTCAAGTGAAGAACTACAGCCCAGCACAGATTAAACGCATCCGCACCAAAACCAAAGTCAGCCAGGGTGTGTTCGCCGTCTTCCTAAATACCAGCAAATCTACGGTGCAAAAATGGGAGCAGGGAGCCAAGCACCCGAGCGGTCCTTCGTTGAAGCTGCTGAACCTGATAGATCAGAAAGGGTTGGAAGCCCTAGCTTAAGAAAAACAAGGACGGCCACTCCTGCTTTTTTAATTCCTACCCCACTAATAACCAAATAGAATAAAAAAAATAATTTTACGTCGAATAAAATATATCTAGCGATAAAACTTAAAGTACTACATTAAGTATGTATTTCAGGACACTGTATTTGTTCTAAAAGCTGTCCTAAAAAGTTATGTTGACCGCCCTTTGATGACAGTAAGCTTTTGATTCTATTAGAGAAAATTGTCTTTCACGGCACTTGCATGTGTCAACGTGTGTCACTATAGTGTCACTAAGTGGCGTTAAGTGGTGAATTGTGGAATTTTCTAGAAACTTTGTAGGATTTTGTGGTCTTTTTGTGCCGGTTACTTCAGCCGGCTTTTTTTCTGCGCCTTGCCAAAATCAACGCTCTTCCACTCAGTTGCCCCCACTCCTAAAGTCAATCTTTCAGATAGTTAGTGGCCCAATATACAGTGCTTGCCTTCCAGTCGTCAATTGTGTGCATTGGCAGGAGAGGTCTTGTGTTTAGAGGCGTTACTTCTATCAACATGGATACGAAGGGCCGGTTTGCAATGCCCAGTAAATACCGTGATCGCTTGGTCGATGCCTGTGCTGGGCGTTTGGTAGCGACGATTCATTTACGACAAGATTGCTTGCGTATCTACCCTCTGCCGGTATGGGAAAAGCTCGAAAAGCAAATTCAGAATATGCCAGGGCTCGACCCCAAGGTAAGCCGTATACAGCGTCTTCTTTTAGGTTATGCCGCGGATGTCGAATTAGATGGCAACGGCCGACTCCTATTGCCCGCATCGCTCCGAGATTATGCGGACCTCAGCAAAAAGATTGTGCTGTTGGGACAAGGTGAAAAGCTGGAGCTTTGGAATGAGTCGCTGTGGAGTGACGAGAATAAGACCTGTCTTGAACAAGCGCGGGCAGAGCCATTGCCAGAAGAATTTCGAGAGATTGCGTTTTGATGCTGTTTTTTTATGTCGCTTGATATGTCGCTTGAAGGGAAGGGCGGACTCACGAACTTACAGCATCAAACGGTATTGAGAGAAGAAGCTGTCGATGCATGGTTTACCGATCCGGATGGTATCTACATCGACGGGACTTTTGGTCGCGGTGGCCACAGTCGGTTATTACTTTCACGATTATCGGATAAAGGCCGTTTGTTATTGGTTGACAGAGACCCCGAGGCAATTGTGGTGGCAAAACAGCTCTCCGCTGCCCATAAACAAGTCTCGGTCATACATAGCGACTTTAGGGGTATTGAAAAGTGGGTTGTAGCTCATGATTACTTGGGCCAAGTCAGTGGAATATTGTTAGATCTGGGTGTCTCATCACCGCAGTTAGATAAGGCCGACAGGGGTTTTAGTTTTATGCGCGATGGGCCACTGGATATGCGCATGGACCCTTCTAGTGGTCAAAGCGCGGCGCAGTGGTTAGCGCTTGCCGATAGAGAAGAGATCGCGAAGGTGTTGCGAGAGTATGGAGAAGAACGGTTTGCCTGGAAGATTGCAGGCGCAATTATCGATAGCCGAGCTACCACGGCAATCGCTACAACCGGGCAATTGGCGAGCCTTATCGAACAGACAATGCCGTTTAAGCAAAAAGGTAAGCACCCGGCGACAAGAAGTTTTCAAGCTATCCGGATTTACATTAATCGAGAGCTTGAGCAAATTGAAACATTTTTAGACAGCAGTGTGAATTTACTGCGGTGTGGAGGGAGGTTGGCTGTAATTAGTTTTCACTCACTGGAAGACCGCATTGTTAAACGATTTATTCGAGACCAGTCGCGCGGAGACAAGCTGCCATCATCCGTTCCTGTCATCGATGATGCCTTGAACAAACGATTCAAACGCTTAGGCAAAGCCCAGCGTGCATCGAGTGATGAAATTAACAATAACCCTAGGTCGCGGAGTGCAATTTTGCGGGTAGCTGAGCGATTGTAGGTATATATAGTAAATTTTTTTCAGGCTGACTCGAATGGAGTGAGCCTGAAATGAGAACTAAAGAAACTAGAAACTAAAGAAGTTAGAAACTGATGCAAAGCTTGAGACCACCCCATAGCGAAATTTTGGTAGCCATTACTTTGCTGGCGACGGTGACTTTTTCTGCGCTGGCAGTGGTGAGTACAAGCTATAAAAATCGCCAGTTGTTTATCGCTTTACAGAATTTACAAACCGAAGAAACTCGATTACAGATCCAGCTCGGCCGTCTGCTATTAGAAGAAAGTGCATGGTCTTCACATGCTTTGGTTGAAAAGCTTGCGCAATCTCGTCTCAACATGTTTGTGCCTGCACCAGAGCAGCTTGTTATTGCTCTATTGCCAGCTGAGAAGGTTAACGACTTACCAAGATCACCCAATAGAGTAGCTTTACACGCGAGTCAGGCTCTTCAATTTTTGGCGAGTTCGACTAGTAATACGGAAAACTACTGATGACAGCTGGCAATCGATTTAACAAGTGGTCATGGCGGGTGTACCCCGTGTGGTTTGCTTTGTCGATTGCGTTAATAGCCATTATCGCCCGCTTGGTCCAGCTGCAATTAGTCGATGCAGAACACGGTAGAGATTTTTTACAACAGCAAGGTGATGCGCGTGTTCTGCGCAATGAGAAGATTACAGCAAGCCGGGGTGAAATCGTTGATCGTAACGGCGAGTTATTAGCTTTTAGTACCCCTGTTAAATCACTGTGGGCCAACCCATCCTTGGTTAATAACGAAGACAGTGCGGTTAAATCGTTGGCGCTTGCGTTAGAAATGCCTGTCAATGTATTGCGAAAAAAATTGGCCAAAAACGATCACTATGTATATTTACGCAGACAGCTTGCACCGAATAAAGCGGATGCGGTTTTAGCTAAAAAATTCCCCGGGGTATTTGCCAAAATAGAATATAAGCGGTTTTATCCGGCTGGAGAGGTAGCATCGCATTTGGTAGGTTTTACCGATGTAGACGATCGAGGGCAAGAAGGTATAGAGCTAGCCTACCAAGATTTTTTGCAAGCCGAGTTTGGTTTAAAGCAAGTCATGAAGAATGCTCGAAGAGATGTAATTAAGGATATCAAATTAATAAAGGCGGCGAGTCCGGGACAGCGACTAACGTTATCGATTGATATGAAGCTGCAGTATGCGGCTTATCGAGAGTTAAAAGCGGCAGTGACTAATTATAAGGCCCATTCCGGGTCGCTGGTTATTCTTGATGCAAAGACTAGTGAAGTATTGGCGCTGGTTAATCAACCATCGTACAACGCTAACGACAGGCGCCAGCTAGTTCCCGAAAATATGCGCAATCGTGCGATGATAGATTTGTTTGAACCTGGGTCGACGGTTAAACCTTTTACCGTAGCAGCTGCCCTAGAGTCAGGAGATTTTGTTGCCTCCACGATTATCGACACCTCGCCAGGTTATATCCGCATAGGTAGTAATACGGTATTCGATTCCCACAACTATGGCCCTATCGATTTGGCAACAATTTTGCGCAAGTCTAGCAACGTGGGTACAACTAAAATAGCGCTTGATTTGGATATTGATCAACTGCAGGGGCTATTCTCTCGCGTTGGCCTGGGTGAATATTGTGCGACCGGTTTTCCCGGAGAGCAGGCCGGATACTTGCCCAATCATCAACAATGGAAGGATATTGAGAAGGCGACGCTGTCGTTTGGCCATGGATTGTCGGTGAACACTTTACAGTTGGCGCGAGCCTATGCGGTGATCGCAAGCGATGGAATTAAGCGGCCTGTTAGTTTATTACGATTGGATGATGACACAAAAAATAGTGTGCTCGAAGATCGAAAGAATCGCGTCATGTCATCCAGCGTAGCGAGAGAGGTACGCGAGATGATGGTTGCTGTTGTCGAGACAGGGGGTACAGGATTTCAAGCGCATATTCCTGGCTATAGTGTCGCGGGAAAAACAGGAACCGCTCACAAGGTTGGGGCTTCGGGTTATGAATCAAATCGCTATCGCGCCACATTTGCGGGAATAGCTCCTTCTACTGATCCGCGATTGGTTGTTGTTGTAACCATTAACGACCCTCGCGGCGAAAAGTATTTTGGTGGGGAAATTGCTGCTCCAGTATTTTCGCGCGTGATGCAAGCGGCTTTACGATTGATGAACGTACCGCCGGACCGCTTGGACGAGCTGGGTAAGTTACCGGTGGTTTCGCATCATATAGACACTGCAGAATCAGATTCCGTTGTTGGTATTGAAACTGGGGATCAGTGGTTAGTGTCGCCATTGTTACCGGAAAAAATAACACGATTAGCGACTAGTCGGCGAGAACAGCATGGAAGCTCTTGATATGAATAATACTTATCATGATGTGCGGGGGTTTAGTAAAACTCTGTTGCAATTGTACCCGCGCGAAATACCGTCCAGACATTCTGAATTATTCGTTACCGGGCTTGCAACCGATAGCCGCAAAGTGGTTGCAGGTGATTTGTTTTTTGCGCTTGACGGCTTACAGTTTGACGGTAGAGATTATATAGACACCGCTATTACAAATGGTGCTGTTGCCGTGTTTGCCGAGACCGATACGACATTTTTAGTTGAAATAAGGGCGGGCGTCCCTGTTATTTCGATTCCAAATTTAGGTTCTGAGCTCGGCAGTATTGCTTCACGGTTCTACGATAATCCAACGTCTGACTTATCAATTGTTGGAGTGACAGGGACTAATGGCAAAACGACCTGTAGCCACATGATAGCGGTGTTATCTCATTATATTGGGCGCCAGTGTGGTGTAATCGGTACTCTGGGTTATGGCGTGGGCGCGGATAAAGTCTTGCAGCCGACAGGGTTTACCACTCCCGATGCGATTCAACTCCAGCAGTGCATGAGCGATCTAAGAGAGTGGGGTTGCGAGGCGGTAGCAATAGAAGTCTCTTCACATGCATTGGTACAACATCGAGTCGATGCGGTGCTCTTCAATATTGCGGTGCTGACCAATTTAACCCGTGAGCATCTTGATTTTCATCAGGATATGGAAGGTTACGCAAGCGCGAAGCGTAGTTTGTTTTATTTTAACGGTTTGGAAACGGCTGTTATCAATGCTGATGATGAATTTGGGCGGCGATTGATCCAAGAATTAAATCAACGTGTCGCCATCTTGAGCTACTCGACGAAAAGTAATCAGGCCGATATTGTTGCTAAAAACATTAGTTATTCACTGACAGGTATTCGGGCTGACGTAGCCACTCCTTGGGGTAGCGGACAGCTATCTATTCCTCTGGTTGGTGATTTTAATTTAAGTAACGCTTTAGCGGCCTTAGCGGCGATGCTTGCTGCGGGCGCTGATTTTAAAACGCTACTTAATGGGTTTAACTCTTTGTCTGCAATTGCTGGACGAATGGAGGTGGTAACGCTTGGGTCTACGGATTCACTGCAACTCCGCAACATCACTGACGATCATAGCGCGGGCGAAAATGGAATAGAGCGAGAGTTAGATATTACTGTGGTGGTGGACTATGCGCACACACCACAAGCGTTAGAAGTTGTTTTGAATTCGTTAAAACCGCATGTTAAAGGTAAAGTTTGGTGCGTATTTGGTTGTGGCGGTGATCGAGATCACGGTAAACGAGCGGAGATGGGGCGAATTGTTCGATGGCTCGCAGACAGTGTTGTCGTGACCTCGGATAATCCTCGTGGAGAACCTGCTGCCCAAATAATTGATGATGTATTGCTGGGCATTGACGATATGCAATCGGTCTACGTCGAACAAAATCGAGAGGCTGCTATCGCGCTAGCCATTGAAAAAGCCGAAGCCGGAGATTTAATTTTATTGGCAGGAAAAGGACATGAAACCTTTCAATTGATTGGCGACCAGAAAGTCCCCTTTTGTGACACGGACATTGCAAAGCGCTATTTACTCGCGAGGAATGGCGAATGATGAGCGGGATTACCCTGGAGCAATTAGCGACGGCTAACAATTCGACTTTGCAAGGAATGAATTCGCTAGTCACCGGAGTGTGTATCGATAGTCGCCGGCTGGTTAAAGGAGATTTGTTTGTTGCGCTGCGCGGAGAACAGACAGATGGCCATCAGTATGTTGAGCAAGTTGCGAGTTATGGAGCTGTTGCGGCAATCGTCGAAGAGCGGCAAGACGTAGATTTACCACAGATATTAGTTAACGATACTCGGCGCGCTCTTGCCATTGTGGCAGAAGTTAATCGTAAGGCTTTTACCGGTAAAGTTGTCGCTATAACAGGAAGCGCCGGCAAAACCAGTAGTAAAAATATGATAGCTGCTATTTTGGCGGAATCTGGAAGCGTATTGGCGACCAAAGGAAATTTCAATAATGAAATTGGCTTGCCGCTAACTGTGCAGCAGTTAAACGAATTGCACGATTATGCGGTGCTTGAGATGGGCGCTGCGAAGGTGGGAGATATTGCATATTTGACCGCTGTTGGGCAGCCGCATATTTCTGTTATTACCCATGTTAGCGAGGCGCATGCTGCCGGTTTTGATGGCTTGGAAAAAACAGCGGCAGCCAAAGGAGAAATATACGAGAGACTACCTGTTGGCGGTGTTGCCATAATTAATAGAGATGATGATTTTTCATCTTATTGGCGGAGCAAGGTTTCGCAGATGTCTGATCTTTCCTGTGTATTAGAGTTTTCGTTAGATGATTCTAACGCCGATGTCTACGCTAGCCAAGTTGAACAGAATGCGACAGGGTCTTCCTTTATAGCACACACGCTAGAAGGCAATGAGGCTTCATCTTTCAAAGTGACAATCTCATTATTGGGACGACACAATGTATGCAATGCCTTGTCAGCCATCGCAGTTGCCAAGGCTCTTTCTATAAGTGATGCCGAAATTGTTGCCGGGCTCGCCAAGGTTAAGCCAGAGGCGGGGCGGTTGCAGGTTTTGCAGGGGAAAAATCAGCTACAGATTTTGGACGATAGTTATAACGCTAATCCTCAAGCTGTGCATGCCGCATTAGATGTGTTGGCTTTTACTAGCGGTGATACCGCGGTTGAAAAAATTGCAGT
>JAJRPK010000438.1 GCA_024280785.1 Gammaproteobacteria bacterium | reverse complement strand
TATTACCAGCACAGTAAGAAATTGGTTGTGAACTCGTTGCTCAAAAAAATGCCATCTTGGCGTAATCGCTGTATAGCAGGAAATAGAAAATGATTATTTTGACTGGTGCCAATACCAATATCCCCAGAGATGACGAAGGTAATGATTTGACGCACCTTAAATTCACTTTTAGTAAAGTCATTCGTGAGACTGTTAAAAAAGCCGAAGAGTTTGGGTACAAATCTGCGGTTTATGATTTAGGGTCGCTGGGCATGGGAACGCCTTTCCAAGTAAAAGATAAGCATTTTGCTGAGCACGGTCACTATAAAAAAGAAGTCATCAAAGGCTATAAGTCTAAATCATTATTTAAGCCCGACATGGTTAGAAATTGCGTAGAGGAGCATCAAGAGCTAACGGTTTATTTAGATGGCGATGCATTGCTGTGTGAGAACATCGATGAAATTGCAACCGAAGATTATGATGTAGGGGTAACTTTGCGAGATAAATCAGAGCTCGAAGAAGAGTGGCATCAAAAAATTTCCGCTATTGTTAAATTTGTCAATGCAGGGGTTATTTTCTTTAACCCAACGGCTGCGACTAAAAAGTTCCTGGATGCTTGGCATGATCTCACCGAAGAGGTGGGTAATGATCAAATGGCGTTGAACCAATTGACCTGCATGGATGATTATCCAGAACCCTTTAGCGTGGTGGAAATTAATGGCGTGCGAGTAAAGTATTTTCCATGCAAGCAGTATAACAATTACTATTTTGACAAGCGTTTGGATTCTGGAATAAAAATAATGCATTTTAAAGGTACTGTTCGTCACTTTTATCCCATTGATTGGAAAACTAAAATGTATTGTAAACTTTACCTTCCTATCAAAAATAAGGTTAGGGATGTCGTTAGGCCCAGCTCATCCTTAAAACATGAAAATGTTCAGTAAATGTGACCGGCGGTAAGATGAACTGGGTAATTCTACGAATTTTGTGCTCTTAACTTGCAGCCGATGTAATGGCTTGGTCTGAATGATAGTTGTTTTATTCGGGCCGTATAGATGGATTAATTTATGGGTAATACTCAGGCCCTTAGAAAAAAAATATTAGCTGACCCGGTCGTTGAATTGATTGCACGTGCCGCTGTGGCAAGCGAAGAAGACATTGCTCGCGTAAAGGATTTACATGCACAATATCAAGTTGTAAAAAAATCTATAAAAGTGTTTAAAGTTGAAAAAGGAGGCTTGTCGCGTCAGATTGGAAAAAAGAAAAAAGAAGGCATCGATATTACGGAAACCTTGCGCGCTGTAGAAGTTGTGAGCAAGAAAATCGATTCTGAAAATAATGTGTTTAAGGCTTTAGAACAAAAATTATTGGATTTTTTCCCCTCAGAAGAACCCAGCTTTGGAGCAGGGAACAAAGCCAGTAATCTACCCAAGTTGCATTCACAATACCATAGCAATGACACTGAATATACCCAATACAATCTAAGCGAGCTGGGTAATGATACAAGCAATTGGGATGCGTTTGTTAAAAAAACACCGGGGGCATCGGTCTACCATCTAAGTCGGTGGCGAGAAATAATTAAAAGTTGCTTTGGACATCAATCTATTTACCTGTATGCGGAAAATGATAGTGGCGAGATTCTTGGGGTTTTACCTCTCGTTCGGCTGAAAAGTATTTTATTTGGTGACTTTCTAGTATCTATTCCTTACTTCAACTATGGCGGAGCGTTAGCAGTATGCGAAAGTATTGAGATCGCATTGATGAGGCGAGCTGCTGTTATTGCAGATGAGCTGTCCATTGAACATGTTGAATTTCGCGATGATGTACAAAGGCCTGACTGGCCCGTGAAAACAGATAAGGTGGCAATGTTACTACAGCTGCCAGCAACAGAAGCTGAGCTATTACATCAGTTAGGAAGCAAGCTTCGTGCGCAAATTAAACGAGCTGAGAAAGAAAATTTGCAAACAGAGGTTGGCCGAATCAATTTGTTAGACGATTTTTACTCCGTGTTTTCAAAACATATGCGGGACCTCGGCACTCCGGTTTACGGTAAAGACTTTTTTAGTGAGATTCTCAAGAGCTTTCCTGACGATGCTAAAATCATAGTGCTTCGGCATCGCAGTAAACCGGTAGCAACGGGATTTCTGTTAGGCCATGGCAGCGTGTTAGAGATCCCCTGGGCCTCGACGTTAGGTGAGGTAAATAAGTTGAATGCAAATATGTTGTTGTACTGGGAGGTTCTTCGCTTCGCGATGAGTAATCGGTATCAGCACTTCGATTTTGGCCGGTCTTCTAAAGATTCCGGGACTTATCGCTTTAAAAAGCAGTGGGGAGCGATTGAAAAACCGTTATTTTGGCATTACCACTTGCGTGGAGGCGAGTCATTGCCGATGATCAATCCCAGCAATCCAAAATTTGCGCTGTTAATTAGTGTTTGGAAAAGGTTGCCGGTTGCTGTAACGAAATTGATAGGTCCTCCCATTGTAAAGAATTTACCGTAGCAAGAAGTAAATAGCGAAATAAGGTGTCTAAGCAAGACATTGATGCTATTGGCAAATTTACCGCCGCTCTTATTGATTAATCTGGCTATTAGGATCCCATCGTATGTTAGTAAACATCACCCAGAGGAATCTCTGGAAATGACAATGTCGGTCGCCATGACTAGATCTTGGTACGCTCACTCAATAGTAATGTTGATTACATTATTGGCGATGCTTGTCGCATCCTCATCTGAATTTTTTTCACTAGTTTCATGGTGGGGAGTAACGTCTAAATACGGGCATAGTTTTGTTGTCTTTCCCCTTATCGGTTATTTGGTTTACGAAAGAAGAGTACAGTTACTTCGTCATTTACCTTTACCTGAACTGAAAGCATCCATACCGCTTGCAGTTTTGGTGCTAGGTATGGCTATGTCGACATTTATTAATGTTGGAATATTGAGTGAAACGGCACTCGTGCTAATGATTCCTGTCCTTGTCTGGTTAATCATGGGGCGTAAAATTGCTCTTGAATTATTAATCCCTTTTTGTCTTATTATCACCACAGCGCCTATTTGGGAGTTGTTTGCACCGCTGCTTACTGAAATCACCACCGATGTTTCTTATTTTTGTCTTAAAATTTTAGGCGTTCCTGTTTTTCGAGAAGGGGGTTTTCTAATCATCCCTGAGGGAACGTTTGAGGTCGCCGATGGTTGTGGGGGATTTAGGTATTTTATTGTGGGACTGACACTGGGTTTGGCCAGCGCGTATCTTAATTTTCACAAAACCTCCTCTAGAATCATTGTTATTGCGATTGCCGTTTTTCTTTCCATGATTGGCAATTGGGTGCGTGTAATGATCGTAATATGGTCCGGCCACGTGACTAATATGCAGCATCAATTTGTTGACGAACATGTGAACTTGGGTTGGTGGGTATTTGTAGCTGTTTTCTTCCCATTCTTTATCGCTATGAGTCGCTTTGCAACAGCCGAAGTTGTTGAACCAGTTTCATCCGGGGTTGAGGCTAGCAACTACTCTATTAGGAAGCTAGGTGGTGCATTCATGTTGGCGTTAGGAGTCATGGTTGTATTTCCTTGGGCCGTAAACAATCTGAATTCCAGTGAATCGCCCCAAACTGCCGTTTCCAATACTAAACTGTTAGGCGCGATAGAGCACTGGGTAGGACCTTACACTTATAGAGGAGATTGGAGCCCTCATTTCGTGGGGGTAGAAAGGCAAGAAATCTATAGTTATGAGAAGGATGGCAGAGAGTTAAGCGCCTACGTAGCTTATTACATTAATCAGGAACAAGACAAAGAGCTTGTGAATTTCAATCATACAGTAGTCAGTGAGAATTGGATTTCTTATTCGCAAGAAAATCTCTCGTTAGCGCTCAATGAAAAGAGCAGTCTTTCCGTCGTACAGCAATTGGTTTCTACTCAAAGAGGAAAAAAATTAATCTGGTCTTGGTACTATGTGGCAGGTATTGAAACTGCCGACCATCGGGTGGCAAAAATTCTCGAAGTAGGAAAAATGTTTGGGGCTGAAAAGGTTTCTGCAATCATCGCTATATTGTCTGATGGCTATAACAAGCAAGAGCCTGTTGATGATTTAAGCTTGGAGTTTATTAGTAAAATTCATCCAATGGTAATGAGAAATTTACAGTCCTTGTAAACCATATTCATTGGGCATCCAATCTCTTGTGCTTTTATACCCTTACGAACAAAAAAATGGCTTAGCTATGTACCTTTGTTTCTAGCATTCATAGCGGCTTCAAGGTGTATTTTTATTTCAGCGTTATTTGGGTCTAACTCTGACGCAGCTGTAAGGACTCTTTGAGCTTCTGAGATAAAGTCTTGCTCGAACAAGATCCACCCGTAAGTGTCGGCTATCGAGGCTTGTGTGGGTTTTAATCGATATGCCTCCTTAGCCGTTCCCAGAGCTTTAGGATTAGCTGTTTGCTGGTAGGCCCAGGCTAAATTGTTAAGATTTTCGGCAAATTGGGGGTCCAGAGCTTGGATACGCTCCAACAAGCTTATCGCTTGGATAAATTGTTGGCTGACCAAAAGGTGGGTTGCCTCAATAGTAGATGCCTGGATGCTGTTGGGAATTTTTTCTAACCATTGTGCTAAAAAGGCAATATCATCACCTTGATTGGCGCCTTTTAACGCCGCGTATAATTTACCGGCTAGTAATTCATTCGGACTGTTTTGCCATGCGGCTTGGTAACTAATTGATGCAGCAACATAGTTAGATTGTGCTTGATACCAATCTCCCTGGAGTTGATCTGAAAGGTTCTTATTGATGCTGGATATTCGAGTAATTATTTTTTGTGCTTCTGCATAGTTTTGGGTTTCAATTTCTACCTCCGTCAATAAGATTAAAAATTTTGGGGACTGAGGTGAAATTTTGAGCCCAGCGAGCGCATTTTCTCTAACAGCTGACATATTTTGTGCAGCGATATTCATCTGTGCTTCGGAATAAAGTATGGCTAACTTCGTCGGTTGAATCAGCTTGGATTCCGGTGCCTGTTGAGAGAGTAACTCGCTATATTTGCGTGCTTTTTTTATATTTTCTTGTTCAGAAAAGTATCGAGCGAGAACTGCGTATCCGGTAACCGAATGAGTTTTCTCGGCAAGTTTTACTATCGTATCTTCACTTCGAGTTAGCTCTTCGGCTGTATTAGCAGCAAGAATTATATATTGGTATGGCTGCACTATGTCGGATTTCTTGATGACTACATCACTAAAGGCTGAGAGCGCTTTATCAAACGTTTCAGTTTTTTGGATAGTAACAGCGAGTTTGAACGTGCTCAGGTAGTTTTTGGGATCACCATCAAGCGCTTTTCGGTAGTGTTCTTTAGCCAATTCGAATTGTTGTTGGCTGAAATAAAAATCACCTGCTAGTTGGAGTGAGTGCGTGTCTCTTGATCGAAGTTGAAGCTGGTTTTTAATAAGCTCTCTGGCGCGCTCAATTTCTTCGGTGGCAATCAGCTGTTGAACATATGCCTTGGTAATTGAAGCGTCAAGGGTATCTTTATCGTAGCCTATTTTTAGCTGGTCTAATGCTTTTAGTGGTTCTGGTGGTTCTTTTGTATTGTAATAATGTGCTATGGCCAAGTAGGCTGGTTTTAGAGATGGGTCTTGACGTATGGCCGCCTGAAATGCTTTTTCGGCTTTGCCATATTGTTTTGACTGCAATGCAGCGTGACCGTACAAAACCAGCAATTGTGCATCATTGCTTATGTTGAGGTAACCTTCCAATAAGGCGACAACTTTTTCAGGATGGTTAGATTGAAGATTGGCGATAGCGGCCATTTTAGTCAAGTTTGCGGTTGCGATTTCCGGGTCGACTAAGTCGCCAAAATATTTTGCGGCAGCACCGGCCTCTCCTGCACGGTACTTTATTACTCCTAACATGATCGAAGCATCGTCATAGTTGGGGTAGCTATCAACTAATCGGGTTAGGATTTTTTCGGCTGCTTTAAAATCCCCGCTTTCAAAATGGGCGGCCGCTTCCTGAAAGTCTCCCTCAGCTACTTCAACACCAGGAAAAGCGTCGGCAATTATTTGAGTGTATACGAGAGCCTCTGCTGATCTGCCTAAGTGGGCGAGCGTCTGAGCTAACAAGCTAAGAAGGACGGTTTTTTGAGGGGTCATCATGTCGGTATTGGGTAAGTTACTAAGTGCCTCGGTTAGATGCTTCTCGGCAGATTCGTACTCATTCACAGTTAAGTTAAGCTGCGCTTTAAAAAGTTCTATATTTGGATTTCCTGGCGAGCTGATATCAGCTCTATCTAGCAACGCATTGACCGTTGAGTGGTTAGATTGCTCTGCGTTCACTCTAGCTAGAAATAGTAACGCATCGATGTTTTCCGGATCGTTAGTAAGGATATCTTGATAGATAATTTTTGCCTGTTCTATTTTTTTTAAGCCGAGATAGGTTTGAGCGAGCAATAATTTGTATTCATTGGAGTTCTTATCTAATGTTGAGCCGTGCTTCTCTAACAGCGTCATTGAGGATTTGAACTTCCCCCGGCCTAAATAAGCGGTAATTAGAGCCTGTGTATAGGCGCTATTATCAAAAGCTTGTTCCGGTAACGCCTCAAGCTGTATGGCGGATTGCTTGAATTGCCCTAATTCATTAAAAATATTGGCTAGTACAACGTGTCCCTGAAAACCGCTGGGCTTTTTTTGAATAGCGTTTCGAGCTTCTATAATGGCTGCACGATATTGTCCAAGCTGTAAATAAGAGTTTGCTTGCTTAATATACCTATCGGTATTTTTATCGATGTCTTCTGCCGTTTCTGTACAGCCTAAAGTGCACGCAATGACGAATGCCAGTACTATGTATTTCAGGCTGTCTTTATCGAGTCGAAGTGCACGACAAAAATAAAAAACCAAAGTTTGTATTTGCATGTTTTTTCCTATCGAAACAATTTTAACAGCCAATCGCCAAAAAAACTTGAGTGATATCTAAGTTAGCTCTTGCGCGTTACTCGCCTTCAGTGGAATTTGAGCCTGTGCTGATTTTATACTTTTTCATCAGATCGTAAAGTGTTGGCCGCGTTATACCCAACAATTTCGCACAAGAGGACATATTACCGTTAGCGAGCGATAATGCAGTGTTTATGGCATTTTGCTCTGCGTATTGGCGAACTGTTCGCAGGTTGATCGATAACTCTAGCTCTTCAGATAAGTCTAAATCCGCCGTATCAATGGCTTTTGTGTCACTCATAATAACTGCGCGTTTGAGTTTATTCTCTAATTCACGAATATTGCCAGGCCACTCGTAGGCTTCGATAGCGCTGGCAGCAGCAGGGGTAAAACCAGTAATTTTTTTGTTGTGTTCTTTACTGTACTTTTCTAACATAAAACGAGCAAGTAATATTTTATCACCGTGGCGTTGCCTTAACGGCGGAATATTGATAACTATTTCGCTAATTCTGTAGTAAAGATCTTCGCGAAATGTATTTTCCTTTACCATGGATTCCAGGTCTTTGTTTGTTGCACAAATAACCCTGACGTTGACCGGAATCTCTTTCCGCCCACCGACTCTCTCAATGACCCTTTCTTGTAAAAATCGTAAAAGTTTGGCTTGTAAGGGAAGGGGCATATCGCCGAGTTCGTCGAGAAATAATGTGCCGCCTTCTGCGTATTCAATTTTTCCAATAGTTTGCTTGTTTGCTCCTGTGAATGCTCCTTTTTCATAGCCAAATAACTCGCTTTCCATTAAAGATTCCGGGACCGCGGCGCAGTTTATAGTGACAAATTTATTGTTTTCTCGCTCACTCAATCGATGTATTGCTTGAGCAAATACTTCTTTACCCGTACCGCTTTCACCTAGCAATAGTGTGGTCACTGTTGTCGGCGCGATTTTTTCGATTGAGCGGCATAATTTAATCATTACAGGGTCACTGGCGATAACGCCTTCTAGCGGTGACACTTGCTCGTCTTGAGCTTTGCGAAGTTGTTCCTCTAAGCCGGCCATTTGAAAGGCACGTTGTACAATTAAATCGAGAGTGCTAGTTTCTACCGGCTTTTCGTAAAAATCGTACGCTCCCATACTGACGGCACGGAGTGCATTAGCATAGTCTGCGTGGCCAGTAACGACGATTATTTTTAAGGCGGGATCAATCTCCAGACTTTCTTGTAACGTAGCAAAACCTTCTTCCACACCTTCGTCATCCGGAGGTAGGCCAAGGTCTTGAAGAATCACGGCAGGGCGCTCGCGACGAAGAGCGGTTATCGCTTCGTCGCGAGTACTAGCGACGATGACATTGTACTCCTCGAAGTGCCATCTCAATTGGCTTTGCAAGCCGAGGTCGTCTTCTACAATCAACAGTGTTTTCTTTTCACCGCTATTTTGTTCAAAGGACTGATCGTTCATATTGTCACCGAGGATATGATAAGTCGATTATTCGCGAGTGGTTAATGGGAGCTTGATTAACACCGTAGTGCCGATATTGATCTCGCTCGTGACTTTGATCTGGCCACCCATATTTTGGATAAACTCGCGAACTTGATAAGCACCAATTCCCATTCCCAAACTAGACTTGGTTGATTCAAAGGGCTTAAACAAACGGTTTTTCAAGAATTCTTCGTCCATACCGCAGCCGTTATCTTCGATTTCAATCACAACCTCATTACCCTTGACTGAAAAGATGATATCGATAAAGCCATCTTGTGCTGTTGCATCTTGTGCATTTCGAATAATGTGCATTAGAATCATTGTTAGTTGTTCGTGATCCGCAACTACATTTACTTCGTCCATCTGACTTCGTAGCGTGGGAATAGGTTGCCGGTCAGTAGATTTTCTAATGGCTGAAAGTAATATTTTATTGAGTTGTACAGATCGCAGAGGGGCAGATTGGTTATTGCTTTGCAGACGCTGTAGTAGATGATTCATTCGACTAACGGAGTTTTCTATTGTTCGTATGGCATCCTCAACAAAGGCAGGATTTTCTTTGTGTTTTTTAGCATTGTCGACAACTAGAGCTTGCTGGGCAATTAGATTTTTAAGATCGTGCATAATGAAAGCAGTCAGCTTGTGGTAAGTATCAAATTGCTTTGCTACCGCTAGCTGTTCTGCAGATTTTTGTCTGGTGATGTAACTGGCGAGCTGACGACCGATATTTTTAAGGACGTCAAGATCTTCCCAGATTAAATGGCTTTCCCCCAGAGGTTTAGTTAATAAGAAAAACCCCGTTAACTTGCCGCCTATGCACAATGGTGCAACAACCCAAGCGTCAGAAATTTCATTTAACCATCCAGGTAGCTTATTTAAATAGGGGTCGCTAAGGTTGCTACCTGATCCGCCGGGAGCATATACCCATTCCTTATCCAGAAACGGTTTAATAAAAGTATCAGTGCTGGCTATCGTTATGTCATCCGATAAGTCGACATTCCAACAGCCAGCCAGCTCATAAAAATCATTATCGTTAGCTAGCCAGAGGGCTCCTCCTTGGCAGTTAAATATTTGAGCTACAGCTTTGACGCTTAGTCGGTTGAAATCTTCTTGCTCTGAAATGTTTGATAAGGTTTGAATTAAATTGAGCCATACATTGCGGTAATCGTATTTATGGCGAAAAAAATTCTTGCTGACGAATACTTGTACTTTTGCCCTTATAGAACGGGATGAAACGGCGATGCTTAGAGAAATAAAAGTAAAAGCGAGCAGGGTCAGCTGAAGCGCAGTGGACCACGGCACGCCTTGTAGCTGAACGTAGTATCCAGCCATCGACATGCAAAGCAAAAATAAGCTGGCTAACAATAAAGCAGTGCTGTAAAAAGCCATAGACCGAGAAATCGATATCGATTGTTCTGGCTGTGTGCGTAGAGAACCCAAGATGAATACGGATGCCGCCAATGTGTTTATTATGCCGTCGGAATAAGTGAGGTGATGGGCTGGTATTTTAAATAGGCTGAGGTAAGCCAAGCTGTATAAGTCGAAAGACATCAGTAGAACCAGGCCTATGCCGATAAACTTAATATTGTGCCGGTGACTTAAGGTGCTATTGCGAAAGAGTTGTTCTACTAAAACAAGAACGGCGAGCGTTAGCAGTAAGGGTCCCAAAACCCTTTGAAAGTGAGGCAGTTGTAGAGCCTCTGTTAAACCGAATAAACTTTCGAGCCAAACGTTAAGTGATAGCGAGAATACCCAAATGAGGGCGAGCATTACCTTTAATGCGGGCTTGATCGCTTTACCAGTGCTTCTTTCTAGTAATTGCGATAGCGCTAGTACCCATATACCTAATCCTATTAGCTCAGCTAAAGAAACAACTTCGGGAGTTAATAACTCGATCTTTAATGCGGCCGCGCAGAGCTGCGTGAGCATGGAAGCATAACAGGCTAGCTGTAGGGGACGATAAAACTGTAGCTTGCCGTTTTTGGAGTTTAGCAGAATACCTGCCAGCAAATAAAGCAAGCCGGCTACTAAGTGACTGCTAAGATCCAGTTGGGAAAGTGCGCTGGTTATATTTTGCGCGGTCATAAGATTTTTACTTGTGAATCAAGGGGTTTAGCACTTTAGTATAGATGAAACTTGGGGATGGACAGGGATATTTCCTGACTACAATGGCTCAATTATCTACCTATTGCCTTCAGACTACTGACCATTTTATGAAGAGATCGCTCAAATAAAGGCCCCGTTTTTAGTAGCCTTGCGCGCTTTCGCTGTAAGTCGTAGGCAAACTCCTTACGCGGTTTTTCCGTCGCTTTGAAACCGAGTCGGTTGACGAAGACATAAGTGTCAGAACCTTCGAGCTTTGCGGCCAGTTTACATCGAATAATTGTGCCTGATGCGGGCTCCTTGAATTCTAACCAGCTTCCCACACCAATAGCTTCTGCTTTTTCAATGAACTCGTACGTTAGGGCTTGAAATTCTACTTTTTGTCGTTCGAGGGCGGTCATTTCTTGCCAACCCTTTTGCTTTTTTAGGGTCTGCAACGAAGTTTCAGTACTGGCATCAAAGGATTGAACGTCTATTGGATCTGAATTATTTTCATTGTTCGTAAATTGTGCGGCAAATGTACCTAAAAGTTGTTTAAGACTTTGAATCTGTGCTTTTACTTGATTAGCCGACAGGGTAGTTTTAACTAAGCCCGTCTCTAAGTTTTGAAATAAGTTCACAACAATACGGGCAAAGCGTTGGTGAGATTTGTCGTCCTTATGTTCTTGCGAACACCAAATGAGGTCTTGCATTGTTTGTAAATGCGATAGCCAAGTAGGACTGTCCTCACCTTCGCGAGTGTAGGTAGAGTACAGCACCTGCTGCCAGTGATTGACGATAAAGTCGGAAGTGGTTAGGGCTACAGATTTACCGTCCATTGCTTCTTGTATGGCGCGCTGTGATTTGATGGTGGCAATGTGTCTTATCGCTTGGCCTTTAGCCGCATCACTGGTTCGTTTTTGAACTAAGTTGGCCCGTTTTTCTTGCTGTTGAGTAAAAGTACGCAGTTCATCAAGAGCATTTTTAAAGGCGTTTTCGGTATTGTGCACGGCAGTTTGTATATCCTGTACCCATTGCTCAATATGTTCTAATAAGTCGTTTGAGCCAGGGTCGTTACCATCGACTCCGATGCTAATTCTAGCGATTTCGTTAATAAATTCTCTCGAGGGGTGCTCGGAGTCGCTGAAAAAATGTTTGTCGTTTAAGGCGACCTTCAGAATTGCCATTTGTAAGCGGCTGACCAGCGCTTTAACAGCATCGGGGATGTTTTTATCATCCAGTACAAAGTCAAAAAACATGGCCACTAAATTAATGACATCTTCGTCCATCTTCTGGACTGCATGAGCTTTTCCTTTAGGTAAGCCCTGCGCTAGTAGCTGTTGAACATAGGTCCTGAGGTCAAAAGAATGATTATGAGTCGCGTCATAACCTTGGGCAGAACCTAGTAAGTTAATAAGCTCATTATTCTGCAGCATTCCAGCATTTGCATCGGAAGAGGAAAAAAATGAAGGATGTTGGCCACCAATTTGGCCACCAATATGAGACGGCGCAGCTCTATAGTTACTCAGTAGGTTGCTAAGCTCCGTAAAAGGTAGAGCTCCGTAGCGATATCCACTATCAAACCCACTAATGAGAAGAGGTGTTTCTTCAGTGGTTTCATCTTTGGTGCGTTGGCTGCCTGAACTAGATTGCGTGGACCTTTTTTGCGTTTTTCTTTGATCGTTGAAAGGGATTCCGTGCTTATCCAGAAGCGTGTTGGCTTTGTGATAAAGTTCAGGAAGCCTGTTAAGTACGTAACGCTCGTATTGCTTAAGTAAAATAATGCGAGCTTTAATATCGACCGCAATGTCTTCACTGGAATCGGCGAAGGCCTTGGTTAAATTCCCGGGATCAAGAGGATTGTTGGTTTCATCGATATTTTTGAGATTGAACAGCGTGCATAAACGGGAAGACAGTTCGTAGAGTGCAGTTTTTGAAGCGGTGCGTGCCCTGGTGGTCATTGACGTAATGGCGACGTCGAGCTCTAAGTCATCTTTGCCGACAACACTTAATTCTTCCGGCTGGATATTAGTTTCAACCTGCTGTTTGCTTTGGTGTTGAAGCGAAGCAAAACCTTGGTCTAATTTTGCTTGATATTTTTTTGCTGCCGCTCCAGTACCAATCCGAACGATGCGCATAGATTCAAAGTACAAATTTTGTTCGACGTTGTTACTAGCTCTAGAGGCCAAGTCAAAAAAGAGATCATCACAGCTAGCAAACATGTCATCGAGCAAGGTCAGCAATGTTTTACAACACTGTTGTTTTAGTTGCGCGCTGGCGACGGTTTTTTTCATACTCTTTTTGGACCTTCATTCAACAAACGGGCTGTTATATCTACTATTGTCTTCACAGCCTTACGGATTTTATTAAGCGGGTATCGTCGTCCCCGCGAGTGATTATCGCTGCAAAGCGGTGAGATTCAAAGCCTTTAAGGGCTAAAGAACGGAGATTTTAATATCGGTTGCGGGCAACCTTGAGGCAACAAGGACGCAAAGGCATTTAAGGGAGCATTGAAAAGGGATTGAAAGCGTTCGATAAGTGTTATTGCAAATACTGGACATGAGTGCACTTTTAGATGCCGCTATTTTGAGCTGGGGTGACTAGAGCATGGGGAAATCTTCTGGTTTGAGCGTTACGGTAGGCGATGGTTGGCTGACAGCGTTGTTGGTGTCATAGGCAAAGATTACGAACTCATAGTGGTCTGGCGCTAGTGCAGAAAGCTGGAACAGAGTGGTTTGCGGATCTTGAATATTGATAATATGGAGCTGAGTGACGCTGCCTTGATAAGTGATTTCGTAACCTGAAATAGAAGCAAGTGGTAATGCAGACCCGTCTTCACGCTTGGCGGGAATGGGCCAACTTAAAACAACATTGGCGGCTTGGCGGACGGGAACTTCAGCGCTTGTTGAGGCAGAAACGGTTGAGTTGTTGATAGAACTAGAGCTGTCGGTATCAGATGAACCCGATGAACCACCACCAGAGCAGCCACTCAGCAAGGCAATGATAGCAATATAACTAAAGATAAACTTACAGTACATTGTTTGGGCTTGCTCACGCAGAGTTGGCGCGGGAATAATATATCCCTATTGTGTTGGATAAAAATCAGGCATTTTTAGCCAACTAACTTTAGATGCAAAAAATATTTATATTTACACGATCGTTAGACCTGTAAACGAGAATAACTGTCGAAAAAAATTCGATCTTTGCATCAGCGGGCGGAGTATAGCACAGCAGTTAAAAGCGATCTTGACTTGTATAAAAGTACCAAAGTTTGTTCGTGGCAGCCCACCTTTTTAGGGCTGCTGCAACGCTCACAATAAAATAATAAAGAAAAACATTTCGGTATTGATCTAATTGATTACGTAGCGGTGGCCAAACGGGCGGGTAATTAAAGCGATAGAATGGATAACTTTGCTTTAGTGGGTACGTGACAAAACAACTTCCCCGATTTTTAATAGCTCGGTTTTATAAGGGGATGATGGAAGGTCGCTCAAAGCGTCACGAGACTGACTAATTTCATTTTGTGCTAGCGATAATGTATGATCGAGTGCACCACAGGCTTGAGTAATGTTAATGACCTCTAATATTTTTGATAAGTCTTTTTGCTCGATGATCTGACTAAGATGGCGGTGTTGATCCATGTTCGTATTTGCTGTAATTCTAAGCGCTTCAATGAGCGGTAAGGTTAATTTCCCTTCGGCCAAATCGTCGCCGACATTTTTACCCAGTTCTGATGCATCTCCCGCATAGTCCAGATAATCGTCTACTAATTGAAACGCGAGACCAAGGTGAATGCCAAACTGTTTAAAATTGCGCTGGCAGTCGCTACCCGCGGAAGCCACCAAAGCAGCTGATTCACAGGCACCGGAAAATAATTGCGCTGTTTTATTGCGAATAACATCAAAATAACCGGCTTCGGTCAGCGATAAGTCACCGATAAAGGCAAGCTGTTTGACTTCACCCTCAGCAATTTTAGTGGTTGTTTCGCTTAGGATTTGCATGACACTGAGCTCTCCAACCGCCACCATTAGCTGAAATGCTTTGCTGTAGACAAAATCCCCCACTAAAACGCTAGAGGCATTTCCCCAGTTGGCATTAGCGGTGGGCTTTCCCCTGCGTAGAGAAGACATATCGACAACGTCATCGTGGAGTAGCGTTGCGGTGTGTAAAAGTTCTATCGAGGCCGCCAGTTGAATTTGTCGTTGGTCTTGTGCGTTGCCGAGCGCGCCAGCGGTAAGCAGTGTTACAAGAGGGCGGATACGTTTGCCGCCTCCGGTTACCAGATAGTGACTGATATCTTCAACGAGGCCCACTTCAGAAATAAGGTGTTTGATAATAAGATCGTTCACGGCGGTAAATTCGTCAGCGACAAGGTTATAACTGGACTGCATACCAGAAGTTCCAATAATGATGTGGCTCGGTCGCCAATACGGTAGTAAGAGTAAAGTGTAGATTTTTAACAGGGAGCGAATAAAAAAAACGACTTGCATGCTAGGCTGTGGCTGCAAGACTGTCAAGAAAACCAGGGCAGATGGCGGGCTCAAGAGTGGTGTAAAGGCCATTGCCGATAACGAGACCTCTGAGCTACAAAGCTTGGTGAAGAAATTATCTGGATTTGGTCATTAGGTTTTCTAAGATTGTGCAACGTGATTGAGGGGCAAGGCGGTTTTGTTAATGACCTTACGTAATACAAAGCTTGATCGAATACCTGTGACCCCCTCAATTTTAGTCAGGCGACCGAGCAAGAATTCTTCGTAGTACTCCATATCGGGGAGCAGGGCTTTGAGCAGATAATCCGCTGATTGTCCTGTGACAATACTGCATTCAATAATTTCAGGAAATTCGATGATTTTTGTTTCAAAATTATCAAATCGTTCTGGAGTATGCCGGTCCATGCTGATAGTGATGATGGCTGTGAGTTTTAGCCCCAGTATAGATTCGTCAAGCAAGGTGACATGGGCGCGAACAACACCGGAATCTTCGAGACGCTTTACTCGTCTTGCGCAAGGAGTAGCCGATAAACCAACGCAGTCGGCGAGCTCTAAATTACTGATTCGCGAGTTGTTCTGTAGTTGTTCGAG
>JAJRPK010000437.1 GCA_024280785.1 Gammaproteobacteria bacterium | reverse complement strand
TAAACAAGCTCACGACAAATACTAGCAACAGCGCCGTTACGGTGGACTCCACCCGGTATTCTGAAAACACCATATAAAGAGGCAGCAACATAACAATCATCATTAACACCAGCGACTGCATGATGGGCGCCGCCTCCTTGACGATCTTTAGTTTCATATTAAAATCCACAAGCGGTTTAGTCATAGCGAGCGCGGCTCCACCGGCTACGGCGAGGCCCGCAACGGGAAGTGCCGTCGAAGCTGCAGTAACTCCGCCTGCACCAGCTAAAACACCTCTAAGCGTCCCTCTGATTACCTGATCCCCCACATCCGAGTCCGCGTAAGGATCGGTAAACCTGGGGGGATTGGTGCGAGCAATCGAATCAAACGCCAATTGATCAAGTTCTTCTGGGGTTGCCGCTCCGGTAAACCAGCTGGCGATCTTACCTCTTACACCTCCCGTGCCCACCCAGCCCGCCACAAAAGGTTTTTTGAAATCTGCGCCGGCCAGCAATCGTGGTCGCAAGTCAGTCCACCAATCGCTACACATTGGGTGTCCTGAAGCGCCTTGAGTAGATGTTTGCGCGGTTGTCATTCCCGCGTCTCTATTGCCCTCTCCGGTTTGTGGCGCAAAACCATCAACCGGTGCCGTGGTTTGAATGGCGTCATAAAAACCCGGCACGGTCTTAAAAAACTGCGAATCAAGCCTGAAGATACGATCTTGTTTGTCCTTATAATCTGCGCTGGTAAGGTTGGTTATAATGGTCGTGTAAAGAGGCTCACTTTTATTCGACAACGTCTGAGAAAACTTCGCAGCTGCTGGAACATGGCACTCGGAATAAAATCGGTGGTACTCATTTTTCAATGCGGCGTCTTCGATTGATATATCCCGCAATCGGTTGTCCAAGACAAGGTTACCTGTCAAGCAGGGCAGGCCCTCAATGATGACGCGGTTGGTACCCTGAGCTATTTGCATGATCAGATAGAATAAAAACGGGACCTTGGCCTGGGTGTTTCCACCAAGAGACAGTCCGCTGGTATTTCCTGTGCCTTGAGCGCCACCGAAATCATCAAAGGTGGTGCCGGTATTGCTATGGCTTAGTTGCTGATTTGAAATGCCAAAACAATCTTTTTTCTTGTATTTCATATCATTAATCGAAAGCGTTGAAAGTGGTAACACCGCGACGATTAGAATCAAGGTCTTGAACGCCAATGACCACTTCATTCTTTGTACGGAGGCTACTGCTTCGGTCGATACTGACGAAGTAGACGACGCCGGTTCGCGCCAATGCCGGTAAACCATCATCAAAAATGGATACAACGCAATACCACTGATAGAAAGTACGCTCCAAAGCAAGTCATAGAGCCGCCACCCATAAATTGTGGTGTAAAGTTCAAGGACTGTTCCCACATTCATGTTATGACCCTCACGATGTAAGGTAGCGCGACAACCACCTCAAAACCTAATAGCCAAGCTGCCATATTGAGACGGCGGTCTTGCAGAAGTGAAGTTTCGGCTTTATTCATTCCTTGTCGTTTGGCAAACCAGTGGGTCACTTGAGGGTAAAAATATAAAACCATTGTGTAGAGACAGATCCGAAACACAAAAAACACCCAGGCTAGGCTCTCTATGTGGGCATGAAAGTGACCTACCTTTTCTACGCCAAATTCTTTAATCAGCGTATTTCCTGCGACAGCAAAAAGCGTCGCTATAGCGATAATTAACAACAGAAACTTAACAAAAGAAAGCAGCGCTTTTTTCATCACTACTTTTCGACTGTGCCGTCCACAATAGGCTTATCAGGCGCCATATTGGGTGCCTCTGAACCCGCCCCACGCGTTTTAATATCTGAGGCATGTCGCAGTATTTCAAGGGGTGTCTTCGCCAATGTTTTTTCACGAACTTCAATATCTTTGAGCACTTCATTAATAGAATCATTGAGATTTGGCATGGTGTGTTTACGAATAACTTTCGTGACTTCCTGACCGGCGCTTGACATCTCAAGGCTTGCTTCACGCATACCCGCATACAATATGCGTCTGGCCATGCCCGCTTGATTAAGTACAAAATTAACAGCCAATTCATTGGAAAGACGATCCATTAATAAAGATTGTTCATACGGATTGGCTGCACGAATGGCATCGACCACGGGAAACCCAACCTGAAAAATATTGCTGTATTTCGCTTCACGTATGCCTGCATACTTGTTGTCAATTACCGCATCGTTAAGCGCCTTACGGATGTCAAAGGTGTGTTTGACGATATGCGGGCGCAAGCCCCGTCCGGCCTTCGATTTGGTGTAAGCCGAATCGCTCTGGCTGTGCGCGGTTTTTATGTGTTGTTCACCGACCACATCAACAATCCAGTCAGCGGCCTCCTTGGGTGATTTCCACATACTAATAATCGGGTAATCAATGATGCTGGTATTACCATCCACATCCGTAAGCGTGGTTTTTCCCGTTACGGCGCCTTCTTGAAGCGGATCGGTGACACCCGATGGGTGGGATAGGGCGTTATAACCCGCAAGCGCCGTATCATAGTTTAATCGGACAGGGTCTTGACCTACACCACCTTTTTTTTTGTCTCCGAAGATTGCGACGCCATCGTTTCCCGCGTTGCCATAAATACGATCGGTGATCTCGTCGATTCGCTCACTTTTATCTCCATCCGCCTCCTTATTGGCCGCTTCTCGCCAACCATCGGCCACCGTCGCGCCGACTAAGCCACCAAATACACTACCCGACCGGATCATGTCTTGCTCCATTTGTTCGCAAGATCTAACGTTTAATTGAAAAAGCTCATAGGATTGATCGAGATAACGATTAAGTGTGTGATAGAGGGCCGGATTGGCTTTGTTTAATAAGTACCCAGGGAATGCGGCAATAGTAGCTTCAACAGCGCTAGCGAGTTGAGTACGTAATTTATCAGGAAGGCTTTCAATGTTTTTTATGAGGTCAACTATGTTGTGATCCATACCAAACGCACCACAAGAAAAATGCGTCCGTGCTTTGAAATTCACGGAATATGGATCAATAACCTCAAAATTAGCCGGCTTAGGTATTAAGTTTCCACCGCCAATCGAGTAGTAAAGCATACTGGACGTGGAGGGAATCTCTTTTTCGATAACCGCATCAACCGCCTGCGCTTGTCCACAGAGCGCCAAAGAAAGGAAGAACATCACTAAAAATAGCTTCAATGCATTCATTGCTCAATCCATTTTTTAGAAATCAACGCCGGATAATGTTGTAACCCGAAGCTATCAGTCATTGCATTACCGGGTGCGGTAATAACATGCAGTCCTTCCGCTTGTTTTTTAATACGGTCAATATCCGCCTGATTTTCAGCCTGAATCAATAAGCAGCGGGCACCAATACGTGCTAACTGGTCGCGATTCGTCGCTAGCCAGTTTAGCGATTGTTCATCGCTACCCACGACACACACCGGTGTTTTCAAATCCGGTATATTGACTTGGCGTTTTTTCACTTTACCCACACTTAAGCTCTGCGTTTGGATGGGCAGGGCAGTGGGCTCGTCGATTTTGATGGGCTCTGTTTTCAATGTGCTAGATGAATCACTGCCTGGTGTATTTTTTATGGAGGGCTTAAGCGCCCTCGCCACACTGGAATCAACATTGATAAACTGATCGATGGGCACCGTATTTCCGCTATCATGCAACACGTTAGGTTCAGCCCACGCGGCACAAACAAAGCACCCAACACCCAATACAAAGAAAGGCTTTAATGACATCCAATATCTCCGCCTAAGGACACTTCTATCACTCCGATTTCTGAGCCCTTTGAGGTTAGGCCACACTCGTGTGTTCGCCAATAATTGAAGGCATAGCGCTGTTCTTTACCTGGGTACATAAAGTCGCCCATTGCGTTTTTTGAATCGCTTACGTCAGGTCTAATCTGACATTTTCTTGGGGAATGTGGGTAGATCATTTGCCAAGCTCGTACTCCGCTTTTACCCGCATCGCCTTTAGTCACAAAGCCGCCAAAACCAGGCTTGTCTTTTCGCATACGTTTGCGCGGGTTTTCTTGAACGATATTCATAGCACGCATGGCCGTCACCACGCCGCGTTTGGCATCGTGCGGGTGGTCAACAAAACCGGTACGAGGAAATAGGTGGCCCCAAATCTCACGGCCACTGCCGACACGATCTTTCGAAAGGGGATTAAGAATCGTGGTCGTCTTATGAGGATCGGTCCATGGAAGGCCGCCCCGCCAAAAGAAAAAATCGAGACCCGAAAGATACTGAGGCATAAAAGGAATCATCTTATCGCCTTCAGGACCCTCGCCCGGCTTTACCGACGCACACAAGATCTTGTCTATTTTTACACTAACCGATACCACATCGCCGTAAATCAACTTTACGATGCCCACAATAGTGTCAATAACTTTTTGAACTTGTCGAAATGTATTGACAATCTCCATGGCCGATGTATAGACACTAAACACGCGACGGAACTCTTTACCAACGCCCATAATGTCCATGAAATACAGCATTTCATTCGAGCAGTCTTGCACCATATTATTGGCGTTATTTTTGCAGCCGACCAGTTTATCCTTGTAGTCAATGGCTTTGCCTTCATACTCGTTTAATGTTTCTTTCACTTCTTCCTTGGCATCGTCATAAAGCTGTTCTGAGTCAGGCCAGCCTTCGTCGTCATTAAGATTATTATCGTCACGATCATCCACCTCCTCTTGTGCGATCTGGCCCAACTCTCCCCCCTCTTGTTCGAGACATCCATCTGTTTTACATCCATCAATGCCGTCGTTACTTTCCCTGGTTTCAATTTCTCCATACCTGTCCAGTAATAATGGCAGTACCAAAAATGGATTATTGACCACATCCGCTTCCTTGAAATTAACGGCCTGGTGTGCGCCATATTGCTTGCCCTCTATGGAGCCTCCATCAAGGCCACCGCTGTTAAGGTTATAAAGAGGATCTTTTACAAAGGATTCCGTGCCTTCATACAACGCTTCGTTCATGACCTTGGCCCATTCATTCCACGGGGCCTGACTGTCGCCATCAGACAGCGGGCCGGTTGCAAAGACACCGCTACTTTTGTTTAGCCTTGGATAAACTTGAACGATTAGATCGGCGTTATTGTGCTGCACATAAAGCGTAAAAATAATATCGATGGTCGGATTAAAATCGACGCGTACTTGGATGCCTTTAATACAGTAATCAAGACAGTCAGAAAAGGCCTCAATGGTTTCAGTGAGGATGTAGGCCGTATCAAAGCCACCCGTTTTTTGATCGGACAAAAGACCTTTTAGATAGTTTTTACGCTCCTCATTTTGTTGCTTGCGGGTATCGGGGTCTGTCGCGGTTGCCTTAGGGATGGCATCAATAGCATTCAC
>JAJRPK010000436.1 GCA_024280785.1 Gammaproteobacteria bacterium | reverse complement strand
TGGTTATAGTGTTTATCATAACGCGCTTACTTTCAGCTGAGTAGCCAAGACTATTCAGGGCTTCGATTGGATCAGTTGCTTTCGCAATCTCATCAACTTTTTGAGCGTCTTCTGGGTTTACCAAACGTATTGACACAATATGAGCTTCGGATCTCTCGTACTCTTTAAGTAGGCGCACACATTCATCATGTAGAAAAAAAGTAAGCAGTTAAACAACCCCCTTCTATCCCAGTGATAAAAATCTAGTTATGGTGATGTTTTCTTTCAGGAGACATGACGATGGTTAGGCGCAGTCGAGAAGAATGGCAAACACTCATTACCGAGCACGCACAAAGCGGATTAACCCAAACGGCGTTTTGCGCCCAGCTTGGGATTAATCCCAAGCTGTTCAGTTTACGTAAGACACAGCCGTTGGTTAAGCCCAGTCCTTTTGTTCAAGCACGTATCCCAATAGCCACCGAGCGCGTTGAGCTGCGTTGGCAATCGGCTACTTTGATACTGCCCGCGACGTTGTCACCGCAATGGGTAGCGGATGTCCTGAAAGCCCTGGCATGAGGGGACTGTCGGAATTGAGCGCGGTGTATCTGCACCGTGAGCCGGTGGATTTTCGCAAGGCGATCAATGGTTTGAGCGTGATTGTCGAACAAGCGATGTCGTTGTCACTGTTTAGTGAGGCGGTGTTTGTGTTTAGCAATAAGCGGCGCGACAGGATCAAAATTCTGTATTGGGACAAGACAGGGTTTTGCCTGTGGCAAAAACGCTTGGAGAAAGATAAATTCAAGTGGCCACGCAAACAATCGCATGAGGTCTTAGAGCTGAGTATCGAGCAATTGGATTGGCTATTACGGGGCTTGGATATTCTCAAAATGCAAGCGCACAAGTCACAGGAATATAACGCGCTGACTTAGCGGTATTGTTTTATACTACTGGCATGAACGATACAGTTTCATTACAACAAGAAAATCAAACGCTTCGCGATCAACTCGCCGAACAAGATCAGCACCTTCAAGAAAAAGATATTTGTTTAAAAGAGCAAAGTCAACGCATTGTCGAACTCGAAGAACTGCTGCGTCTTTTTAATCGTAAAACCTACGGGGCTTCCAGCGAGCAGAATGCCCAGCAAGGCCAGTTATTTGATGAAGCCGAAGCCATCGACGAGCAAGACAGCGGTGACGAAGAAACCGTCACGGTACCGACCCATAGCCGTAAAGCGCGCCGTGTCAGTATTCCTGCCCACATCCCGCGTGAGGAGATTATTCACGATCTACCGGATGATGAGAAAGTATGCCCTCACGATGGCACTGCCTTAAAACGTATCGGCGAAGAAACCCACGAACAACTCGATATTATCCCCGCCAAAGTAAAGTGCCTGCGGCACATCCGGTTAAAATATGCCTGCCCTTGTTGTGAGCGCTATATCATCACGGCCAAGAAGCCGAAACAACCGATTGAAAAGAGCTTGGCCTCTCCAGGCTTATTAGCCTTTGTCGCCACCAGTAAATACGCCGATGCCTTACCGTTGTACCGTCAAAGCGAGATGTTTAAACGCAGCGGTATCGAGCTGGACAAGGCCAGTCTGGCCAACTGGATGATCCGCTGCGGCCAGCTTGTTCAGCCGCTGATTAATCGCTGGCAAGATCACCTGCAGGAACAAGCGGTGCTGCACATGGACGAGACAACCGTGCAAGTCCTCAATGAGCCGGATAAAACACCACAGTCTAAAAGCTATATGTGGGTGATGACCAATACAGGGGCCACTCCCATCGTGTTATTCCACTACGCCAACACCCGCCGTCGTGATATCCCCTTGCAGCTGCTCGATAATTACTCGGGGGCGCTAGTAGTCGATGGCTATGAAGGCTACCAAGCGGTGTGCGATCAAAACACCCTTCACCGACTGGGCTGTTGGGCGCATGCCCGCCGAAAGTTTGTTGACGCTCAGCGCGTCCAACCGAAAGGGAAAACTGGCAAGGCCGACCAAGCCTTGGCGTTTATCCAAAAACTGTACGCGGTAGAAAAACAGGCCAAAGGCCAGCCGCCGGATGAGCGTTATCGCATCCGGCAAGATAAAGCCCAACCGATCATTGATAAACTCAAAGCATGGCTTGAAAAAAGTTTACCCAACACACCACCCAAAACGGCTCTGGGCAAAGCCTTATATTATTTGCACAAACAATGGCCACGATTGACCGGCTATCTGGAAAACGGGCTGTACCCGATCGATAACAATCGAGCGGAGAATGCGATCCGCCCCTTTGTTATTGGGCGGAAAAACTGGCTGTTCTCTAACAGCGTCAGAGGTGCCAAGGCCAGTGCGAATCTTTACAGTTTAATCGAGACAGCCAAGGCCAATGGCCTGAACCCGTATGATTATTTGAAGCGGGTATTTACCGATCTACCTAATGCTGAAACATTGGAAGACGTGGATGCCCTACTGCCATGGAACAATAACGTCAATGCTGTGGTTGGTTAACGGCTTACAATATTCCTGCTTCATCTCGCTACTTAGCCCTGCATTATCAAGCCGATAAAAAGACCTGAAAACAAAATGAAAAAGGTAATGTGTTCGAATATCTTCAGTAACGTCAAATTGAGTCTTTAAAAAGATATAAGCATCAATACTTTCCTGTGCCAAATTATCAATAATGGCTTCAGAATTCAGGCTAAGTGTAAGAGGGATGTTCATTACTTTTCCTACGGGATTGC
>JAJRPK010000435.1 GCA_024280785.1 Gammaproteobacteria bacterium | reverse complement strand
GGATAGTTAGGGCGTTTCGGCATGTAGAGCTTACATAGGTGGGTTGATGGACCGTCGATAGGCTTGTGGCCTTTGTTGCCAGCTGTTAAACATGTCTCAATATCCAGGATTTATCACTGGATTTTCACTAGTATGTAGGCGAAACGAGGGATAGGTCTGCGTTTTCTTGAGAACGAATAAATATACTGCCGACTGCTAATGACTAGCCGTGTGGTTTATAATCACTCGTAATGTGGATATGGGATGAGGAATAGTTTTGGTCTTCATCAGTCCGAAAGCTTGCTTTTGCCTAAAATCCCATTTCACGTCGATTCTGATTTATTTGGTGTTTGGCTGAACCTTTGGCTTAAGACCCTTTCAGAATAGATGCTAGTTATTACTTACAAATCTTCAAATGAGGATATACAAAATATGAAGTCTTTTCCATTCTTGCGAGCAATTTGTCTGTTTCTGTTTATAGCGTTGACGGGTTGTCAGTCTCCGGGGCCGCAATCGGAAAACGGTTTAACGGAGGGCGCTGAAAATATGGCGCTGGCAACATATAGCAATGCTAAGGGCTATCGTATTGGTGTTGATGATGAAGTGCACGTGAATGTCTGGAAGAACCCTGATCTATCCGTGAAGGTGCCGGTTAGGCCGGACGGGAATATCTCAGTACCCCCTATTGGTGATGTTGCTGTTGGTGGCAGGATGCCGACAGAAGTTGCGCAAATCATTAAAAAACGGCTGAACACGTATCTTCGCGACCCTCAGGTCACGGTGATTTTGTCTAAACTTAAGAGTCATAAGTATATCTCTCGGATACGGATTACGGGTGCGGTTACCAAGCCGGTATCCATTCCATTTCGTCAGGGGATGACTGTTTTGGATGCCATACTTGAAGCCGGAGGCGTTAATAAATTTGCTTCTGCTGACGGAACTAAGCTTTATCGAAAGCTAGGCGAGCAAAGCGAGGTTAAGCCTGTCAAGTTGAAGCGAATCCTGAAAAAAGGTGATCTAAGTACCAATTGGCCCTTGGCACCTGGTGATGTGATAACGGTTCCAGAGCGGGCGTTTTAACAAAATCAAGAAGACACCTTCGAAATTTAATTTAAGGAATGATCCAGAGATGAGATACGCCGTAGAAACCGACTATAAGCTACTGCTGCGCAATTTAGTTCAGTACAAGACGTTTATGGCGATATTGTTTGCATTGATTGCCTTAGCGGCAACCGTATTTGGATACTTTACGCCCAAGAAGTATGCATCCTACGCAACCATATTACTTGATGGCAAAACAATAATAGCCCCTTTAATGAAAGGTGCAGCGGTATCTGCAGAAACGAACGATTGGTCAAAGGTTGCGGAAGAGATTATTTCAAGTCGTAAATCGATGACGCGTTTGATGCGTGAGCTGGGGTACATCGAAGATAAAATTAGTTCTGAAAAAGACGAAGTCTTACTCGATCAGCTTAGACGTGATACAAAAGTTGCGCTGACGGGAAATGATAATTATTTGCAAATTGGCTTTAGTCATACAGACCCTTATTTTGCCAAGGAGGTGGCGACTCACCTCACTGATATTTTTATCGATGCGACGCATGGTTCGCGTGCTGATGAGAGTCAGGAAGCGTTCGACTTTATTGACATCCAAGTGAGTACTTATCATGAGAAGTTGTTGATTGCTGAGGAGCAGCTTAAGGAATTTAAGAATAAGCGCCTTTCAGATGGAACCAGCTCAGAAGCCTATGTATCTGAGCGGATACAACGTTTGAAGGGTATTATTAATAAATCAACCCTTGAATTAAAAGAGGCGAGGATCAAGCGGAGTTCGCTTAAAAATCAATTAGAAACTGAGGTTCAGACGACTATTAGCCTGGGGAATCAGTCGCAATACTTTAAACGTCTTACAGGCCTGCAGGATAAGATGGCGTCATTGCGCCTCCAGTACCGCGATAACCATCCCGATATAGTCAACATCCAATATCAGATTGATGATTTAAAACGTCGAATTAAAGAGGAAAAAGATAATAAATCCACTGAGTATAACGGATTGGGTGATGGCATCAAGACGAACAAGATTTATCAGGGTATTCGCATGCAATTAGGGGAGGTTAATACCCGAATTGCAACCCTGGAAACACGCATCTCAGTGAGTCGAGACAATATCGCGAAAGAGAGAAAAAAAGGAAAAAGTGTTCATACGAGTGATGCTGAGCTTGCCGAGTTAACCCGTACCTATAACGTAAATAAAAAAATCTATGAGGATTTACTAAAGCGGCGTGAAGCAGCCCGTGTATCCAAAGAGATTGATGAGCAGCACAAAGGATTGAGTATTAAGGTGTATGAGCCAGCATATCTCCCTCTAAAACCATCGGGTTTAAGGTTTTTCCACTTTGTATTGTTGGGTCTTCTTTTCGGAGGGATCATTCCAGCGGTACTTTTATATATGTATCAACTTGTTGATAACAATATTAAATCGTTGGAGTTGCTTAAAGTTAAGGAGGATGTGCCCGTTATAGGGGCCATCCCGAGCATCTCAAATTCTAAAGATATGCGTTCTTATAGTTTAAAGAGTGGCGCCATGTTTGCTTTTCTAACGCTTGTGTTCTTGTTAATCGGTGCTATTGGGTACTTTAAATTAATCCATGTGGGTTAAGGTAGATAATAATATGTCAGATGATGATGGAGCAGGAAGCATAGGGCGAGCACTGGAGAAGGTGAGAGGCGGAAATACTCAAGCTTCAGGTGCACTTGTGGAGCGTAGTCAACATGACAATACCATTGGGCAGCGTAGGTTTGAATACGAAGATGGAATTATCGCGCGTAGTGTTGAAGCGAGTGAACAAATCCTTAGAATGGCCCAGCCATTTGTTTTTTCCAAAAAAGAGTTGGACCAGCATCATATTATCCATGCTGACGATAAGAACTCCGTTGTCCACTCACTCTTAAAAGATTTACGCAATCGCATTACCTTACAAAGACCGGGTATGGGAACTACCATTCTTGTAACTTCGGTCTCCGAGTCACCGCAGTCTTCGCTATTTGCGAGAAACCTACCTGCAATTATATCAGCAGATGAGAGCAGGACCTCTCTTCTTTTTGAATGTCACCCAACAGGATCTGAATTATATGGAAACCTGGATGCAGTAACCGGCCTTTATAATTTTATCACGGATAATATCACTCGGGTTGAG
>JAJRPK010000434.1 GCA_024280785.1 Gammaproteobacteria bacterium | reverse complement strand
CGCATACAGTGGTGAATTCTTCCTCCGCCCAAGCGTTTTTGTGCCAGCACAAAACCTTCTCCCGGTTGACCTATCATATGATCTAGCGGAATGTGGCAATCCTCAAAGACAACTTCGGAATGGCCACCAATTCGATCGCAAAGAAAACCGTCTTCAACCCGGTTTGGGTGGCTCATGGTTCCGACGTCACGAACGACGCGCATGCCGGGGGTGCCGCGAGGCACAACTAACATGGATGCTCGCTGGTGCGGGGGGGCATCGGGATCGGTAACGGCCATCAATAACGTGAAATCTGACACAGATGCGTTAGAGGCAAACCATTTATGGCCATTGATTACCCATTCGTTGCCGTCTTGTACACAGCTTGTTGTAATTGCCGTTGGGTCAGAGCTGGCAATATGGGGTTCGGTCAGTGCAAAAGTGCTGCGAACGTCACCTCTCATTAATGGGTATAGCCAGCGCTCGCGCTGTGACTCAGTTGCGCCAGTGGCAAGCAGTTCAGCATTTCCGGAATCCGGGCCTTGGCAGTTAAAAATTTCCGGGGCTAGTTCGCTTCGTCCCAGTATTTCATGGATAAGCCCAAGCTTCAGCGCTCCCATCCCTTGGCCTCCATGCTCAGGCCCCAGGTGAGGCGCCCACAGATTCTGATCCTTAACTTTTTGTTTTAGCGGCGCCCAGAGCCTATCTAATTGTTGTTGGTTGAGTCCGGTTTGGATGAGCTCAATGGCTATGATTTCTTCGTCGACAAATGAACGAATCCAGTCGAGTTTTAGTTGAAAATCAGGTTCTGTAGAAAAATCCCAGGACATAATGTGCTCCGAAAAAGCTATGGGTAAAGGGTCAATTTAGTCTGTGGGATGAGCGGCCTCAAGATCCCAATTATCAAGCAGTATTTTGTTAGCGTACCAAGTGTTCCAATGCTCGGTTAAGTATTGAATTTTTCCCGCACCATTGAAACGAAAAACAAAACAATAAACGTTTTTATAATCTTTACCCGAGAGTGTTTTGCTATGTTGTGTGTGCTGTCGCATGACATAGTCACCGTCAGCGATTATGAGTAAGTCGGTAAATCGATTAGTTGATAAATCGTAGGAGTCGGTTCCCGATCCCGGTTTGTTGGTTCCTGCACCGTAAAGAATCTTTTTTATTGTCTCGATACCTTTATGCTCAGTTTTTCCCTCTAACCCGGGTAGCCGGGGTAAGCCATTCCACCATATGGCATCGTCAGAGAAAAGAGTGGCGGGATCGCCACAACTGCCGTCAAATAAGCTGTTAGCCGAGTCTATATTGCGCTGTTCAATCTCTGAATGCTGACTCATCGTAGGTCTCCGTAGTACCTGGTAATCGTAATTGGTAGTCGTAACGGGTAAATGCTCGTTGATTGGCGGCGATATTTTCTAGAGCTCAAATTGGTTCCAGGATACGACTTCATCGAAAGACTTGCGATAAGCCTTTTTGAAATCGGTGCCTATCGTATAGGCAATTGGAAATAATCCAACTTGAGTGTATTTATCCAACGGTATGCCGAGCAGTTCGGCCATTTCTTTCTCACGCCAAAGATGTGCTGTGGTCCATGCGCTTCCCATTCCGCGCGAGCGCAATGCTAAAAAGAAACTCCAGACTGCTTGTATGATCGAGCCGTAGGAACTTGCCTGAGCGAATACTCCAGCATTTTCTACTCTACCGGAAAGAAGTGGAATGAGTATAGCGGGAGATCGGTGCAGGTTTTCACGGAGGTAGAGAACGGAGTCGTTAATTTTGTCAGCACGAGGAATAGACGCGCCACGATAATTTTCACCGACCGCCTCGCCGAGAACATTTTCTACGTAGTGATCGAGAGCAATATTATAGACTTCTGCTATTTTCTGAATAATTTCGGGGTCATCGATAATGATCCAGCGCCAGCTGTTCATATTAGAGCCGTTAGGGGCTTGAAACGCAATATCCAGACAATCCTGTAGGTCTGCTCGGCTAACGCTGCGGTTAAAATCTAGACGTTTGCGAACGCTCCGTGTTGTAGACAGTACTTGGTCTGCACTTAGGTTAAGCATGATTTCTTCCTGTGGATGCGAGGAACTTTTATTTTCACTAATATAGAGAGAGCGGACAATAGCCAATTTGGCCAAACCACAGTGACCAAATTGCCGAAAAAAAGTGAATTGATATACAATTCCTCTACTAACGTGATTAATTCAGATTGGAATACAGAATTTTCTTATGAACCGGCCGGTGAATATAAAATATGTCAGCAACTTGCTGAGAGTAGTAGTTGCTCAAGGGTACGATGTGCAGCCGCTGCTATTAGCTTGTGGTTTGACAAGCAATCCGTTAGATGCGGTTGCGAATGAACACGTTGAAGTTTCAGCAGAGCTGTATAGCAAAATATTTCAACAGGTATCGCGGTTGCTACAAGATGAATGTTTTGGGTTTTATAACGATAACCCTATCCCCTGTGGCACATTTAGAATGATGTGTTTTGCCGTTATTCAATGCAATACTTTATTCGATGCAATACAGCGTGCCACAGAATTTACCGTGATGTGCCATAACTTAAGAGGAACTCATCAAATTGTTCACGATCGCATTCGCTATGAGCGTGGGGGCGAAATAGCGGTTTATACCGACCCGGACTTGAGTAATAGCAATATAAGCAAGACCTTTTCATCGCAGAGGGCCATAGCGAGCACATTGTCAAGTTGGCATCGGTTTTGTAGTTGGTTAATTGGGGCGCCAATAGAGCTTGAAGAAGTCGCTTTGGAAGGTGATTGCCAAATTAATATGAAGAAGTATCAGCGAATATTCAATTGCGGGATTACTTTTAATCACGCTGAGAATTCGATCAAATTTAATAGCCGTTATCTCAATGAGTCGATAAATCATAGTCAAGAGTCGGTAGAGGAATTTTTAAAAATTGCTCCCTACCAACTCATTGCGTTGCGTGAAATTGAAGGTGATTTAAGTGTGGTCGAACGAGTGCGAACGGCTATTGGGTATAATTTTAGCCGTAAGCTGCCAAGCTTTTCCCAGGTTGCATCATTGCTCAATATCTCACAGCGGACATTGCGGCGCCAGCTTGAACAAGCAGGCCATTCTTATCAACAAATCAAAGACGACTGCCGTAAGGAGGCAGTTATTGCGTATCTAGAGCGTCCCGAGCTAACTGTCAATGCCATCGCAGCGCTGATGGGATTTGAGGAGCCGAGTGCTTTTCATCGTGCTTTTAAAAAGTGGGCGGGAATGCCTCCTGGCAAATATCGAGAATTGCACTGGGGGCGAGAATAGTCTACACGTGAAGAGTTATAATTTTTGGACTCATTTTTTACCGTGTATAAAAAGAAAAGTAGTTATTCGCCCTCTCCGAATAAATTGTCGATGAGGGCGATGATAGCGGCCAGTGCTTCAGTTTCATCTTTACCGTCGATCATTAACGTGAGCTCTGCTCCCTTTGCGGCCGCGAGTAGCATAACGGACATGATGCTTTTACCGTCTACCTCTTTTTCATTATATTGGATAGTGGCAGAGCTGGCGAATTGAGTTGTTGTATCGACAAATTTACTGGCGGCTCTCGCGTGAAGGCCTAGTTTGTTTTTTATCGTTATTGATTGTTTGATCACTGTTAATTAGCTCAAAATATTTTTCATTTCGCGGTGCCGAATTTGGACGTCGTTAAACTGATTTTCAAAATGAGTATACAATGCGTTGGCGACATAAACTGAGCGATGCTGGCCACCGGTACAGCCGATGGCAACGGTAGTATAGCTGCGATTGGCGGCATTAAATTTGGGCAGCCAGCGTTCCAAATAGTGAATAATGTCTTCGATCATGTTATTGACATCGTCATGGCTTCGCAAAAACTTGACGACTGCTTGGTCAAGCCCCGTAAGTGGTCTGAGCGTTATTTCCCAATAAGGATTAGCTAAGCAGCGGACATCAAACACGAAGTCAGAATCAATAGGGACATTACCCTTAAAGCCAAATGATTGAAACAGTAACGACATTCCTGACTGTGATTTTTCTCCAACCCGATTGCGAATGAGTTCGCGCAACTCGTGCAAATTCATATTGCTGGTATCAATACTGAGATCTGCCATCGAGGCAATAGCATCGAGTAACACGGCCTCAGATTCGATAGCTTCTTTAAGTGATACACTTTTGTTGCTTAACGGATGCTTGCGCCGCGTTTCTGAAAAACGTCTGATTAATATGTCGTTGTTGGCATCGAGATAAATGATACTGGTATTGATTGCCGAAGGGATTTTACCTATCAAAGTGGGAAAGCGTGATAAGTCACCGGGGTCGTTTCTGGCGTCAATGCTCACGGCAATTTTGGCGTTGCTCTCTGGTGAATTAGCGTTAGTAGTATGAGCGAGAGTTTGCGAGGCTAATTCGGGCAACAAGCCCGCGGGCAAATTGTCTATACAGTAGAAGCCTACATCTTCTAGCATATGCAGAGCCGTACTTTTGCCAGAACCAGACCGGCCACTAATAATAATCAGTTTCATAATCTAGTATTTGCCGTTTGCTCAGCCCTAGTGCTAGGATCTTGAGTGTTATCCAGAAAGCATATAGAGTTACACAGTGTATTTACATCGGTCGCTCGCCGAATATGTTCACAGTTGTGAGGATCGCTCAATATCTCTGCGAGCTTTGCTAGTATGGCAAGGTGTTCGTCAGTCGATTGCTCGGGTACGATGAGCGCCCACAAAATATCGACATCCAAGCCATCGCGAGAATCATAATCCACACCCTGCTGTAAGGTGAGGATAACGGCTTGCGCCTGTTTGCATTGGGGTATGCGGCAATGGGGGATGGCTATGCCACTGTCCATTGCCGTGCTTCCTAGTTTTTCTCGAGAGGTAAGTGCATCAAATATTATATTTTTATCGAGGCTACTGTCGTTATTTGCGAACAGCTGAGACAGTATTTGCAGAGCTTTTTTTTTGCTTGAGATGTTTGCACCCAGTTGAATTCTACTGGGTGATAATAGTTGATCTAGCATTATTTACTCGTCAGTATCATTGGCGGCATCGTCGTTCATGGCTGATTGATCGATGGCTGTTTGTTGCTTAACACCATTGCGATGGTGTTTGCCTTGAGTTTTTTCTTTGTGCTTGATGATTTGTCGGTCGAGTTTGTCGGCAAGACTATCGATTGCAGCGTACATATCTGAATCTTGAGAGTTTGCAAACAAGTCGGCGCCTGAGACGTGGACACTCGCTTCTGCTTTTTGGATGAACTTTTCGACAATTAAAGTAACATCTATATTAGTTATTTGGTCAGAATGTCTCTCGATACGATCGAATTTGCTGAGGACATACTCTCTAAGAGCGCTAGTAACTTCTACGTGGTGGCCGCTGACATTAATTCGCATAGACTACTCCATTTATATAGTAAATGATGGGCGTAAACAGTGAGGATGATAGTGAATAAATTGACGTAAGAGACGCAAGAAATGCGCAAACGTATTGGTTGACCGCGTTTGATATTGATAAGCGCGATGGAGAAAATATTGTTCTGCAACTGATTGAAAATTTGTGCAATGTTTCTCGTCTCTTTTACTGAACTGAGCTTAACTGAACTTAACTTAACTGAACTTAACTTAACTGAATAGCTGGTTGGCTAGCCAGTCATTGTTCTGATAATTAGAGGTTATATCAAATCGCCGTTGAAGCCAAGTCCGTTTTTTGACTTGTTGGCGAGCCGTAGAGAAATATCTAGCTAAGTCGTTTACGTTCATTTGATGGTCGAATCGAAAGTGACTCGCGATATTTTGCAATAGTCCTTCGAGCAACTTTAATTCCTTGTTCATCGAGTAAATTAGCTATTTTGTTGTCGCTAAGAGGTTTTTTGGTATTTTCAGCGGCAACTAACTTTTTAATAATGGCGCGTATAGCTGTTGATGAGCACTCGCCGCCTTCTGCTGTGGCGACGTGACTCGAAAAAAAGTACTTTAATTCAAATATGCCGCGAGGAGTGTGGATGTATTTCTGAGTGGTTACACGAGAAATAGTTGACTCGTGCATATCTACATCTACGGCGATACTATGAAGTACCAGCGGTTTCATCGCTTCTTCCCCATGCTCTAAAAAGCCGCGTTGATGCTCAACTATTTTGGTTGCAACTTTAAGCAAGGTTTCATTGCGAGAATGAAGGCTTTTAAGAAACCATTTGGCTTCTTGTAAATTATCGCGTAAGAATGTGTTATCTGAGCTGTTATCTGCTCGTTTAATTAGCGATGCATACTCGGTGTTAATGCGGATTTTTGGGGCAATGCTGGGATTAAGTTCGACAACCCAACGGCCATTATCTTTGCTAACGAATACATCGGGGACAACATATTGAGCGGCATTGTCTTGGTAGGCATCTCCTGGGTGAGGATTAAGGCTGCGTATTAAAGCGATGACTTCAGATAAATCGTGTTCCTTAAGGCGTGTTCTGCGCATCAGCTGAGTAAAGTCTCTAGACGCAAGCAGCTGCAGGTGTCTATTGATAATTTGGGCCGCTTGCTCGCGCCAAGGAGTGGTTGGAGGCAGTTGGGCGAGTTGAACCATGAGGCAGTCGACTAGATCTTTACTGGCTATTCCGACAGGATCAAACTGCTGCAGGCGGTGTCGGACAGCTTCTATTTCGTCAAGTTCGATGTCTAGTTCGGGGTCGAAACCTTCAAGAATTTCTTCTACTGTGACTCCAAGAATGCCACTAGGCTCTAGAGCATCAATGAGTGTGGTGGCAATCAGGCAATCGGTATCACTCATTGGGGTGAGATTGAGTTGCCACATCAAATGACTAGTGAGAGTTTCTACGGTGCTATTGCGGTTTTCCAAATCCGCAAGCTCGTTAAAATCTGAATTGCTGTTATTCGATGAAGGAGGTGGGGTGTTGGTATAGATGTCTTCCCACTTGCTGTCGACCGGTAATTCGGTAGGAATGTTGTCGTGCCATTCCATTTCTTCGGAAGCATTTTGCTCGGTAACAGAATCCGAATTGGCATGCGCTAAGTCAGAATCTGAATAGTCGCTGAATTCACTTGGGCTCTGTGCGTCTGCTTCCCCGTTTGCACTGATTGATTCAACAGTGTCAGGGTTGCCGTCAGTATCATTGTTGTTGGAGTCATCGGTAGATTCATGTTCTTCGCTCACCTCTAGCATGGGGTTAGCGTCGACTATTTCTTGAATCTCTTGTTGAAGGTCTAATGTTGAGAGCTGTAATAGGCGAATCGCTTGCTGAAGCTGGGGAGTCATGACCAAATTCTGACTCATTCTGAGCTGTAACGATTGCTTCATAAGTAGTTGTTCTTAATAGCCTTGTTGCGACAAGAGGCCTTTTATCGCCAAGTTCTGAGCGCAATAAATGGTTGCTTAATGGTTAAAGTGTAGCCTTGCCACATGAGGGAAGCAAGAGTAATGCCAAAAGATATTGGACTTGACTTTTTTACCAATCTGGTCGTAAATTTCGCTGGATTGCAAATACTTAGCGGTGCTGAGTTGAACGGGGCTATGCCGAACAGGGCTATGTCGAACGGAATTAGGTCGAACGGAATTAGGTCGAACGGAATTAGGTCGAACGGAGCAGAGAGCTGCTTAAATTTGAAACTGATGCCCTAAATATATGTCGCGGACTTTTTGATTGTTAAGAACATCTTGAGTATCTCCTTCGGCGATGACCCTGCCTTCCCCAACGATGTAGGCCCGCTCACAGATATCTAAGGTTTCGCGGACATTGTGGTCAGTAATTAACACTCCTATGCCTCTGTCTTTGAGTTGTTGAATGATGGCTTTGATGTCGCTGACAGAAATGGGGTCAACTCCGGCAAATGGCTCATCCAGGAGCATAAACTTTGGTTCGCTCGCCAGCGCACGAGCAATTTCTACGCGTCGCCGCTCTCCCCCGGAAAGTGAAACACCTAAATTGTCACGGATGTGTTCTATATGGAATTCAGCGAGTAGCGAATCTCGTTTTTCAAGGCGTTTGGAGCGGTTAAGGTCCGGTCGGGTTTCGAGGATTGCCAATATGTTGTCGGCAACGGTAAGTTTACGAAAAATCGATGCCTCTTGAGGGAGATAGCCAAGACCAAGTCTCGCGCGTTGATGAATAGCTTTGTGGGTGATGTCAGTGCCATCAATAGTGATTTCACCCTTATCGGCTTTAACAATACCGGCGATCATATAGAAACAGGTAGTTTTTCCTGCACCATTTGGGCCCAACAAACCAACGATTTGTCCGCTGCGTACTTCTAAAGAAACGTCGGCAATGACTTGCCGCTGCCGGTAACTTTTGGCCAAATGTAGAGCTTTAAGAATTGCCATTGTCGCCTTCAGTTTGAATCTTGGAATTATTATTAAGCGTTGTGTTTTTCAGTGTTGATCCTGCACTGGACTTTGGAGTAGGTTTCGGGCTTGGCATTATAGTAGTGTGGACTCGAGTGCTATCGTCAGGGGCGGCTTCTGCTTTGATACGTTCTTCTTTGATAAAGTATTCAATTAAACCACCGGTGACTTTTGAACCGTGGCGGTCAATAGAGGCGTTGTCTTTTAGCAGGATGATACCTTCATTAATTGAATAGGTGATGCTATTTCCCTTTGCATTAACGGTCGTAGCGTCGGTAGCCAAGTGTTGCACAAAGCTTGCAGGATTGCCTTTGGCTACGATGGTCGTCACATTATGAGAAAGGGATTGGTCGTTATCTGATGAGCTGTAGATCGTGACTGTGTCGGCACGGATGTCGAGATTTCCTTGCCGGATAGTGACATTGCCGCGATAGATGGTGACGCCTTCCTTTTCGTTTTGTTCGGCGCTATCGGCATTGATTTGAATGGGCACATGATAGTCAATAGAAGCTTTTTGGTTTTTTGAGCTAGTTGGATCTTGCGAATGGCTAGCAGGGTTTGGGGAAGGCGTTTCGGTAGCTGTTGGTCTAAGCGGTACCGCCATTTTTTTTGATGGTACTTCTGATGAGATTTCTTGGGCGAGACCGGTTGGTGGCATGAAAAGCGTTTCGCTAATTAAGGATAAAGTAAAGATAATCGATAGTGTAAACCGATTATCTTTACGCTTTTTTTTCTGGCGGTTGTTTTGACTCGCCTCTTTCTTGTTAAGGTTGAACAACACTGATAACCTCTGAAAGCAAGTGCCAACGCTGATCGCTAAGGTTACCTTGCAGGCCGGTAGCTGTTGTTAGTGATGAAGGGGTTTTGATTTTCACTGGTTTTTTCGTCCAAATCTGTTTTAGATGAGTGTCCAATGTTAGGGCGCTGGTTGTCAAATGGGTGCTGGTGACATAATCATTGACTCGCACATTACCGATCAGTTCCGCCCTTTCTCCACTTTGAGTTAAGTAAGCAAGGCTTGAACTTATGTCGGTAGTAGTTTTGCTTAATTCATATATCTGAATTAATGGTTGCATGACTCGGGCATATTTTAAAGAATCGGTGCCTCCATCATTATCAAAGGTGTAATTGTCGATGTCCAGTGAAAGGTCGTGGAAGTCTTGTTCTATCTTATTATTGCGATTTATCTCGTTCTTGTTATGAGGGCTTTCAAAATAGTCTATGCTAGAGGCTGTTAGTTTATAGCTTGGCAGTCCATCGTTGTCAAATCGTCGAACAACCAAATTAACGCCGCTGACTGTCGGAGTAAGATCGGGATGGATAGTGGATTGGTCTGGCGAGGGTAGAAATAAGTTGAGGCCTATCCCCGCCAGATAATAGACGATTATAAATGTACTAATAAGTAGCGTTAGAAAATTTCTGGTACGTCTTCTTCGGTTTTTGTAAGCCATCTTAAGCGTTAGTCAGTTATTTCCGATTGGGTGGTTGTTCGCAATAAGATTCTAAAATACTATTGAGTTTTTCGTTGGCGCTAAGAATTAAATCAGACACTTCTCTGACCGCGCCTTCGCCTCCCGATTTGTCTGTGATCCAATCCGCTATATCTTTAACAAAGGGGTAAGCACTTGCCACAGTGATTCCAAGGCGGCATTGTATGATTGCGGCAAGGTCTGGTAAATCGTCACCCATGTAGGCGGCTTGATCCAGAGTTAAATTTAATTTTTTAAGCAGTTCGTTGAGTGCTGTAAGTTTATCTTCCCGGCCTTGGATGACGTATTTTATGTTTAAGTCGCTAGCGCGTTTCGCCACAAGTGTCGATTGTCGCCCCGTGATTATGGCTACAGAAACGCCGTTATCTTGTAGTAACTTAATACCCAGTCCGTCAAGGATGTTGAAGCTCTTTAGTTCCTCTCCCTGATTGCCAAAGTATAAAGACCCGTTGGTGAGAACCCCGTCTACGTCGAGTGCGAGTAATTTGATGCCGCGCGCTTTAGCCAGCAATTGCGGTGAAAAAACACGGCTTGAGCTCATATGAGGCCCGATCGAATAAGTGCGTGAAGATGAACTACCGCGCAAGGCTTTGTTGCTTCATCGATAACCACTAAAGCCGTTATCCGGTTGTCCTCCATTATTTTTAAAGCTTGGGCCGCCAGCATATCTTTTACAACGGTCTTGGAGTGAGTGGTCATTAATTCACTGATTTTCGTTTCATGGAGGTCATGTCGTTTGTCCAATGCACGGCGTAAATCCCCGTCGGTAAATATACCGGCTAATTGATTGTTCTCATCCAGGATTGTGGTCATTCCCAACCCTTTCTGAGTGATCTCCATCAATGCTTCGCTGATTGAGGCATCGGGTTTGACCTGTGGGAAATCAGTTTGCATCACATCACTGACTTTTAACAGAAGACGTTTGCCCAAGGTGCCTCCCGGGTGTGAAAAAGCAAAGTCTTCTTCGCTGAATCCGCGAGCCTCTAGCAAGGCGACGGCGAGTGCATCGCCCATCACAAGTGCTGCGGTGGTACTGGAGGTGGGAGCGAGTCCTAATGGGCATGCCTCACGGTCCACTCCTACGTCGATATGTGAGTCTGCTGCTGTGGCTAATACTGATTTTGGATTTCCCGTCATCGCGATCAAAGGTGAGCCTATTCGTTTAATGAGCGGGAGTAGAGTCACGACTTCTTGTGTCGACCCCGAGCCTGATATCGCAATAACAACATCGGCAGGGGTTAGCATCCCCAGATCACCGTGGCTCGCTTCTCCAGGATGCATAAAAAATGCAGGGGTTCCAGTGCTCGCAAGCGTTGCGGCTATTTTGTTAGCGATATGCCCGGATTTACCCATACCGGTAACGACAACTCGCCCAGTGCAATGGAGCATGAATTCACAAGCCTGTTCAAATTGACTGCCGATGCGCTGGTAAAGAGCGCCTATAGCCTCTTGCTCAATGCGAATAGTGCGCTGACCGGCAGTAATAAATTCTGAATTCTTCATGGGTGGCTGGGCTGTATTACTCCGCATAATATTCCGTAGTGGTGATTATAGTGACGATTATAGTGGCGACTATTGAAGTGAACAGTGTACCAGTGAGCATTGTAAGTTGGTGAATGCTTAGATGTCCGTGATTAGTTGGCACATATCAGTGACTTTATTGGTGCTTCTTCTAACGCTCAGCGGTATTGGATGATTTTTATGAGGTTGTACTAGTCGCAAAGACGATGACGTAATAAGCGATATAACTGCTAACAAATAGAATTCCCGCCAGTCGCCCTATGCCTGCCGTTTGGGCTGGTTGATTAGTGGTGAGGCTTGCTGCTGGCTGCTTTCTCAGCTTAAACCACATTAATCCCACTAAGAAGAGTGTAAGCCCGGACATTATCGCGACATCACGGGTCATAACTGATTCGTTGAGAGAGACGGGAGCAATAATTCCTGGTAGTGACATGACGGCTAGAATGTTAAGAATATTAGAACCAATGATGTTGCCGAGCGCCATCTCATGGTGGCCTTTAAGCGCGCTAGTAATGGACGCTGCTAGCTCTGGTAGGCTAGTCCCCAGTGCTACGACAGTCAGTCCAATAATCATCGGACTGACTCCAAAGCTTTCGGCGAGTGTGGTGGCAGAAGAAACTAATAGATTTGCGCTGATGAGCAGAACGATCAGCCCTGTGATTAAAAATACCGTCGATTTTAGTGGCGATAAGTTGGGGATTTCGTCCTCTGCTTCTGAACCGGGTGTATGTGAACTGTTCTTGTGTGATTGATAAAGTATAAATGGAAATATTAGTGCGCAGCATAGAAGCAACCAACCTTCAGCCCGGTCAAGTTGATGGTCCCATAGGCAAAAAACAGCAAGTGCTGTTGCGGTCAACAGCAGAGGTGTTTCAAGACGCAAAATATTTTTAGCGATTGGAATGGTCGAAATAATCGCCGTTACACCCAGCACAAGACCTATGTTGGCAATATTTGAACCTATTGCATTGCCGACGCCTAAATCGGCCGCGCCATTGATGGCGGCATCGATAGAAACAATTATTTCTGGTGCAGAGGTGCCAAACGCTACGATGGTTAAGCCAATCATAGCGGGTGTCATTCCCAGATATTTAGCGGTTACAGCACTGCCGTTGACAAATAAGTGAGCTGCCCACACTAAAGCGATGAGTGAAAGGATGAAAGTGGCGGCTGCAATGGTGAGAATGGACATATATTAAGGGTCGACGGTTATGGTTAATCTTTGATCGGTTAATGTTTTAGTGAAATTCTCACAATGGGTTTATTTTTAAGCGAATTTGTGCGCTTTTTTACATTGGCTTTTGTTGTGTAATGGAGAAGCATGAGAAAATTGCGGGCGAATTGCTTGGTCCTTTTGCACAGATGCGGGACTATACAGTAGCGAGTTGTTTGGCTCAATGAAATGAATGTGCGAGCTGGATCGGTAAATTAGAGTGCAAGCAGAGTGTAAGCCATCCAGTATCGGGTGGGCGTGGAGCGTTATACGTTAAAGTTAAATGTTAAAGTAGCGCCATTAACTAATCTATTAGCCGTTATTTAATGGCGCCGTAGGTGGCCTGGGATTATTCGAAGTTCATCGAATCAGGTTGTTTTAAGGAATAATTTTTGTGTAAGCGTAAATTTGTGTTAACTCTGAAGTGTGTAACGTGTTCTTACCCTTTGCAGTACTTATGGTGATTGGAATAAATGAATGATCGTTGTAATAGTGCTGCCTACCTAATAGTGAAGGTTAATAAATAATGAATAAAGTTCAATTGTCGATGTCTCTATCCAAAATGATAGGGGTATTTATATTTTTAATGGCAGCCACCATCAACAGTTTTGCCAAAGAAGCAGGTGATGATAGTGTAGCTTCAGCGGTTAAAAATCCGGAGGTCGCTAGTGTTAGTCATAGCCATAGCCATAGCCAAGCAACGGGCCCCGATAGTGCTTATAGTTTGGTAGCGTCAACTACAGAAGATCTGTTAGTGCTGATTCAAAGTGCTAAAGAATACGTCAATGAGGATGAAGAGCGTTTTAATCGCGAACTGGAAGTTCTTCTGCGCCCCTTCGTTGATTTTCATTCTTTTGCCAGAGCTGTTATGGGAAAACATGCGAGTAAGAAAAAAATGGCAGCTCTTGCCGAAGCCGAACAAGATGTTCTCAATGAGAAAATCGATCGGTTTAGCGAAGTTTTTTCGAAAGCTCTGATAAAAACGTATGGTAAAGGCTTGTTGGCGTTTGATGGTGAACGAATTGAAGTTGTGCCGCCTACTATCGGCGACGAATCAGGGAACAGCTCCACTAGGGTTAAAGTTAAGCAGCTTATCTACGGTGAACGACAAAAGCCCTTTGAAATATATTATTCCATGCGTAAGAATGACGACAATGAATGGAGGTTGCGAAACCTGATCATTGAATCTATTAATTTAGGGAAAGTTTACCGAAACCAGTTTTACAATGCTTACGACGTTTACGATGGAGATATCAATCGTGTCATCGAGGGCTGGATAGTTGAAGAGACTATCGAGGAGTAATCTACGTCGAAATAATTTAGTTTTATAAATATTTGATAATTAATATTGTTTTGCTATAGCGTTTAATACTTACCAAGGTCCATTACCATGCAAGAAGAAATTAGCAAATTAATACATGATCACCTGAGGGTTGAGCATCTCGATGTCAAAATGGAAGGGAATCATTGCTCACTCGTAGTGGTGAGCGAAGAGTTTGAAGGCCTTACTCCTGTCAAGAAACAGCAAAAAGTCTATCAATGTCTGAACGACAAAATTTCATCGGGCGAAATCCATGCCGTCAACATTCGGGCTTTGACACCTATGCAATGGCAGGCGTCTAAATGACAATTTTATTTTTGATTTCAGGAGTAGCGTCAACCATCAATGGATAAACTACTGATTAGAGGGCCTTGCCAGCTCGATGGTGAAATTCGTATTTCAGGATCAAAAAATTCCGGGTTACCGATACTGGCTGCGAGTTTGCTCAGCGATGGCGTGGTTAAAATAAGAAATTTACCCCATCTTCACGATATTACGACGATGATCGAGTTGCTGAATTGTCTCGGTGTCGAGCTGTTGATTGATGAAAGGCTCGGTGTTGAAATCGAAGCGAATACAATTACTGATTATACTGCACCGTACAATTTGGTTAAAACGATGCGGGCCTCGATACTGGTGTTAGGCCCTATGTTGGCTCATTATGGAAAAGCGAGGGTGTCCTTTCCCGGCGGTTGTGCCATCGGTAGTCGGCCTGTCGATTTACATTTGCGTGGTCTAGAGGCTTTGGGGGCAACGGTCAATGTCGACGGTGGTTATATCGAAGCAACTAGCGAAGGAAGGCTGAAGGGTGCCCATATCTTTATGGACAAAGTCACCGTTGGCGGCACCGAAAATATTATGATGGCGGCAACGCTTGCCGAAGGGCAGACGATTATTGAAAATGCAGCGAAAGAGCCAGAGATTGTCGATTTATCCCATTGCTTGGTCGCCATGGGGGCGAAAATTCAGGGAATTGGTACAGATAAATTAATAATAGATGGGGTAGAAAGTTTAGCGGGCTGTGAATATCAGGTTATGTCCGATCGCATAGAGGCGGGTACATTTTTAGTAGCGGCAGCTGCCACAAGGGGGCGTATTAAGGTGAAGGATATTGATCCAAGCTCTCTTGAATCGGTACTAGCTAAGCTCGAAGAAGCGGGTGCAACATTGGAATTGGGTGAAGACTGGATAAGCTTGGACATGAAAGGACGAAAGCCCAAAGCAGTCGATATTCGAACGGCTCCGTATCCGGGGTTTCCAACGGATATGCAAGCGCAGTTTACTGCGATGAACAGTGTGGCCGACGGAGTAGGGACCGTAGTAGAAACTATTTTTGAAAACCGCTTGATTCAAGTGCATGAAATGAATCGGATGGAAATCACCGCAATACGGTAAGAGCATCCCTCGGGCGGTAACCAGAAATCAACAATCTCCGGGAATTGCTGTTGCAGAAGCGG
>JAJRPK010000433.1 GCA_024280785.1 Gammaproteobacteria bacterium | reverse complement strand
GTTAAATACTAGGCCCGCCAAGCAACCCGCGTCTTTAATTAACTGCAGCGACCGGTCGACGTGATGAGTGGCCTCGGGATGAAAGGTTATATACGTCGCTCCAGCATCGGCAAAATCGCCGATTAACTGATCGACCGGGCTCACCATTAAGTGAACATCGATCGGTGCGGTAATGCCAAAATCACGCAAAGCCTTGCAGACCATCGGTCCAATGGTTAAGTTAGGCACGTAATGATTATCCATGACATCAAAATGAACAATATCGGCACCGGCGGTAAGCACAGCATCGACTTCCTCGCCTAAGCGAGCAAAATCTGCCGATAAAATCGAAGGGGCTATTTTAAATTCGGTCATACTGTCTGCCTGTTAGCGCTGATTACTAAAAACGAGATTTTACTCAACTATGCAACATTCTTATAGCAAACTAATTCACCCGCTGGGACAAAAATTTCCCGCCACTGTTGTATTTCCTATCTCTGGCTTCGCCCGTTCTTTATTGAACACCTTAAAACCGGTCCTGATTTCACTGAGTTTAGTCATTGCACTCATCGGCCCCCTCGCCATGGCGCCACAAGTACTGGCAGAAGGCGATGCCGACACGCAAGATGATGCAGTGGACTCAAGGCGTAGCCCTCTACCGACCGAGCTCGACCAAATGATCGCATTGGACGAAGCTCTGAACAGCGACGAAGTGGTTTGGCAGGGTGAAGATGACCAACGTTTCCTGAGTCTGTTTCGGCCTGCCATTCGGCCCATTCAAATGGCCATTATTCTGCTACCGGACAGCCCCGACAAAATCAGTAAGAATAATCTTATGCGTCAACTTTACTTCGACCTTCCGGAAAGAGGCTGGTCTACCATGAGTATCATTTTACCCCCCGTAGTTATCGACACACCAGCCCCAAAGATTTTCTTGCCTCGCGCCACAAAACTCAACAGTACTTCAGCCGACACAGCGGATGAGAATAGCTCTAGTAGTAGTACTCCTTCTGCTGAGAGCTCTGATTCCGATGAACCGATAGAGGAAGACGAAGACAATGACAATCCGCTGGATAAAGCGGCAAACCAGCGCATCGAAATTAGCTCTCGGTTTTTACGCGATAAAGGCGCGCGTTCGGTGACATATATTGCCGAAAATAACAGCGCGCACAGAGCACTAAACGCCAGTATAAATAATAAAGACTCCACGAGCGGTCTAGTGTTATGGAGAGTCGACCTAAACCACCTGCCGATCGAGAGACTTAAAACCTTGGTCGAAAGCCGAATTACTTTACTCGATATCGCCGATCAAACCATGACTCCGAAACAAAAAGCTGCACGTAAACGCCACTTTCAAATGGCCGGTTTTACTGACGATTATCGCTTAATTCAGGTGCCGGTCGAGGCAGCGGGTATTCCCTATGCCAGCCGAAGAATTAGACAATGGCTGGAAACAGAATTTACTCGTTAGTATTCACTGCTACTCTCACTACTACTTTTCCGTAGCTGACAGATGGTAGGCAACCAGCTTATAGCGTTCTTCTTCTGAGCCGCCTGCACTGACAGCGACCACCACCTTCTGGCTGAAATTGGCTGATGTGCGATAAGTCATTGGCGTCGCCCAAATAATACCGTCGGTTCTTTGCTTGGCAACTTCTTCGCCGGTCATCACGTCGAAAGCCCGAAGAAAATGGTCCGTCGTCCCCGTGCTAAAAACAATCCCCCCTGCTGTAGCTAACACACCGCCAAAGTTTGGGGTTCCGATATTTAGCCACAGCGGCCAAGGAGCCAAGTCTCGAGTCGTCCCTAAAGGCCGTTGCCACATCAATTCTCCGGTAGTTAGGTCCACTGCCGAAATACTGCCCCAAGGTGTTTGTGTGCAAGGTGCACCTAGCGATGATAGCAATGGAAATCGCAAAGCTCCGTAGGGCGTCCCTTCCATCGGGTAAAGCTGATTGGGAAAACCATACTCACTGGCATCATAATTTTTCATTTCGTCCCGCGGGATCAACTTAACCACCCAGCTCATATGCGATTGATTAATTAATAGAATCCCGCGCTCAGAATCGATGGCGGCGCTGCCCCAGTTCATCCCTCCAGAGCTGCCGGGAAACTGTAAAGAGCCCTCAATACTTGGCGGTGTAAATAGCCCATCCCAACGATAGCTGGCAATTTCTTTGGCACACGATTTTTTGTCAAAGGGGGTAAAGCCCCAAGCGACAGGGTCCAACGGATGAATGGTAGTGGGGTGAGTTGGAAAAGGCTGGGTCGGTGACAGCTCCTCTCCCTCCACCCCCCCTGAGGCACAGCCCGTTCTTCTACCGGATACAGCGGCTCGCCAGACAGTCGGTCCAATAAAAAGATATGACCCAATTTGGTGGGTTGAGCCAATGCTAATTTACCGTCACCCACACCCGGAATTTGAAACAGAGCGGGTATTGACGGCACATCGTAATCCCAGACATCGTGATGCACCGTTTGAAAATGCCAACGAACCTTGCCCGAATCAACCTCTAACGCTACCACTGATGACCCGTAATAATCGCTGCCGTTGCGCAGCCCGCCGTACAAGTCGGGAGAAGGGTTGCCGGTCGGCACATACACTAACCCACGGCTCTCATCGGCCGACATAGGCGCCCAGCTATTAACCGTCCCCGCTTTATAAAATGTTTGCCCCTGCGAATCGGTAATCATCGGGTCGACATCAGGAGCAACAGGGTTCCAGTCCCAACGCAACTCGCCGGTAACTGCGTCGTAGGCTCGAACAACTCCACTCGGTGACTTGAGTTTAATATTGTCATCAACCCGCGCACCCACCACGACCATATTATTCACCACTATCGGTGCCGATGTGGGACCGTATTCACCGGCCACATAACCTTCAACGTTTTGGTACAAAAACACTTTGCCCTCTATGCCAAAACCTTGGCAGAGCTCACCCGTCTTTGCATCCAATGCAATCAACAGAGCATCCGGATTGGCCACGAAAATCCGTTCAGAACATTCTTTTTTTTCATCGACAGGAGCTGACCAATAAGCGACACCGCGACACTTTATCGGGTAACCTTTGCTTGGTCTGGCCTGAATAGCATAGTCATAAAACCAACGCTCAACACCGGTATTAGCGTCAAGCGAAAATACCCGCGACGTCGGAGTACACGCATACAAGGCGTCTCCTACTACGATAGGCTGAAGCTGAAATTGCAACAGCAAGTCATCCACTTCAACATTATTGGTTGGCGGAAATTGGTATTCCCAAGCAACGCTCATCTCGCTAACGTTATCTCGATTCACTTGAGTTAACGGTGAAAACTGCCGACCCTCCAAGCCACCGCCGTATGTGGGCCAATCGGCAACTGGACCATCAAAGTCAATGCTGCTGATAGCAGATGATGATTTCTCTCCACTACAAGCTAACAATGATAACGACAAGCAACCTGCCAGTATTACCTTACTATTCATACTACTCAACCCGCGCACGTAATGCCTCCAGTCGGTCAAGAGTACCCACATCATCCCAATCTCCATCAAAGTATTCCCCGCTCAATTGTTGCTGTTGCATCGTCGCTTGAAACAGTGGCAACAAGGGGTGACGTCCTCCGTTAAAGTTATCAAAGAATGACGCACAAAAAAGTCCGACCCCCGCATAAGTCAAAGGCTGCCCCGGTGGCTCCAGTGCTAATCGACCGCCATTGGACAAATAAAAATCGCCGTGCGGATGTTGCGAAGGGTTATTTACCATCACTAAATGTGCGAGATTTGTACTCAAGTCGTAGTCAAGCAAACGAGCATAGTCATAGTTAGTCCAAACATCGGCATTAACGACAACAAAAGGTTTTTCACCCAACATAGCCAACGCCTTAAAAATACCTCCCGCCGTTTCGAGACCACCCTCTGGCTCGGGTGAATACTGAATCGTCACACCAAAGTCCGAGCCATCACCTAACGCTGATTCAATTTGCTCGCCCAAGTGCGCATGATTGATCACGACATCGGTAATTCCCGCCCTCGATAAGCCTTCGAGGTGGTAGGCAATCAATGGCTTACCACCGACTTCAACAAGGGGTTTGGGCAAACTGTCGGTTAATGGTCGCATTCTTTTACCGCGACCGGCCGCTAGCACCATAGCTTTGCGTGTTGTCATTTTTTTTTGCCTGGCATCATTGCTGTCCTGTTAACTTTCATTGTATAAAGATACATTCCTTAAAGTAAGTGCCACTTTAATCACTTTTTATATACAGCCCTTATCACATTTGTATTTGGCTTGCTTGGATAAAGAACGAATCCACCGCTAGCCGAATTACCACCAAAGATATTTATATCAAAGCTAGGGCTATTTTGAAATACTGGTGAGCTTGTGATGGGAGCCGCTTCAACAGAATCGAACAGACTTATATCTAAATTAGTAAATGTTGCCCCAAGCGCATTTCTCGCAAAAGATCCAGCACTAACATTACCACTCAGGTCATTCAATATATTGTTTGAACGTGCATTCTAAAATGCGTCGAGGAAATGCGTCGAGGACACTCACTTTTCATCTTAAAAAATTGTAAACTGTTGTTTTTACGAAAGTTAAAAGTGAGTGTTCCTTTTGGTTTTCGAGATTAATCTTTATTCCTTACGACCCCGTTTTTCCGGTTTTACGGGTCTTTTTTATTATCATGTTTTCCTAACCAAAGGTCGCTAGAAGACTGCTCCTCTCCATCGAACCGATTTTTTAATACTGGCACTTTTGTCTCCGGAGAAAATCTATAATCACAATTTGGGCATGTTTTACCAAATAAATACCATGAAACAATGATCCCATTTTGTTTACCAAAAAGTAGCTTCCCACAGTTTGGGCATTTTTTGCTAAAAATTACTATATTCAAAATAAAAATTATGAATGTAAAAATGAAAAAGACTAGAGTCACAACCATATCTGAACGTGTTACCGAAAATACCACAGCTAACATTGGCAACAATAATACGAATAAGAGCAGCATCAATTTTCTTAACCGAAGCGTAGAAGAAATATCAACCATAAGCTAATACCACATTAATCAAATTTTGAATCAGAAATTTCAGTACAAAATAAATTTGCATTACAGTACGGACATGGAACAAAACTTTTTGGACAAGTTTTCCAAAATTTCAACAAAGATATTCCGATTTTAAAACGAACCTCGACTGAAAGGTTTCCCCTCATTATTTTAAGCAAACCTGATTTACAGGTCGGGCAGATGACATACAGCCTAAATAAAATATAAACCATCAAAAACCAAAGAACAAAATATATTGCGCCATAACTAAAAGATAATGCAGCTATAAAACTGACGCACATCAAAGAAACGGCTATGATAATCAAATAAATTCGCCACCTCTGCAAAATATTTATTCTAATAAAATTCATTATTTTGAATAAACCCTTTGCATAGTATTGGTGTTAGGTTTATTAGGATACAAAACAAAACCACCACTTGCAGAACCGGCGTTATTTGATGAAACATCATTACCAAAAAAAGAATTAAAAGAAGATCCAATATCATCTATAAAATCCCCCACACCTTC
>JAJRPK010000432.1 GCA_024280785.1 Gammaproteobacteria bacterium | reverse complement strand
GGGTTCTTTTCAAAGGCCTTATCAGTAAGTATATAAATAGATAAGTTATTTAATAAGGCTGTATAAAATAAGCCGTGTAAATAAAGTGAGTAGGGTTATGAAACCAACGGATCAATCAGACAATAGCCAAGGCGATGGCCAGAGTGATGGCCAGAGTGACGACAAAGTCACGTCGATTTCGGGCGCTGAAAAAAAAGAGCCAACATCGTTTAATCGTCGAGATGATGTGGCTAAAAAAACCAGTTCTGAATCGGCGCTAGATACCTTTTTACCGATTGAAGAACATATCGAAGAAGTATCAGAAGATGGTAAGCAAGTTCGTATCAAGGGAATTTATCTGCTGCCCAATTTATTTACTTCTGCGGCTTTATTTGCAGGTTTTTACGCCATTATTGCAGCGATTAACTCTGATTTTGCAGCGGCCGGTTTAGCTATTTTCTTTGGCCAGCTACTCGATGGCATCGATGGCCGAGTGGCTAGAATGACCAATACGCAAAGTAAATTTGGGCAGGAATTTGATTCATTATCCGATATGGTAACGTTTGGTGTTGCGCCCGCTATCGTCATGTTTATGTGGTGCCTCTCGGGTTTGGGAAAGTTAGGTTGGGCCGTTGCTTTTATTTATGTTGCGGCGGCGGCCGTACGTTTGGCAAGATTTAACGCTCAAGTCGATATTGTAGATAAGCGCTATTTTATTGGTTTAGCAAGTCCTCCAGCTGCGACACTTATCGCAAGTACTGTGTGGTTAGGAACAGACATGGGTTATACAGCGGGTACTTTACCCCCGATATTCGTTGCTGCTATGGCGTTGTTAACGGGTGCAGTGGGTTTTCTTATGGTGCTAAATATTCGTTATAACAGTTTTAAAGAAATCGATTTTAGCGGTAGGGTGCCAGTGGTGGCTTTATTTATATTTTTGTTGTCACTCGGTTTAATTGCTGCGGACCCGCCACGCGTTTTATTTCTTATTGCATTCACTTATGCTTTATCAGGCCCCTTGGGTGGTCTCTGGCGAACGTACAAAGCTAAATCGTAAGAATTGGGGAATCTTTTACTATATGACTGTCTAACTTTTCGGACAATAAGTGCCGGCTAGCATTTTTCCCAATCAATGCTTCGGATTTTTCTTTAGTTGCTTCGATAAGTTGCTTCGATAAATAGTATAAGAGGTTCTTCCATGTTAGTTCAGCGTTCCGCCGATATTCTGTCATCGGAAATCACCAGTGAAAGTGCTTATTTAAACCGACGCCAATTGATGGGGGCGGCTGGCTCACTGGCGCTGGGAGCCATGTTGTCTTCTTGCGCGGAAGCAGATTCTACGGGTAAGCCTGAGACCTCAGGGTCTAGCCATGCTGGTGCGCTCGATTATTCATCCGCCGAAAAACAATCTCAAAGCGGTTTTTATACTGATGAAGCTAAAACCCCCTACAAAGACATTACCGCTTATAACAATTTTTATGAATTTGGTACGGATAAGTCTGATCCGCGAAAGTACGCTGATAAAATGGTGGTCGACCCATGGTCTATCACCATAGAAGGCGAAGTTAGCAAGCCGGGTACCTATACCTTAGAAGACATCTTAAAACCGCACGATCTCGAAGAGAGAATTTATCGGTTGCGCTGTGTAGAAGCTTGGTCGATGGTTATTCCTTGGGTTGGGTTGCCATTGTCTGATTTGATTAAACAATTTGAACCTACCAGCAGAGCGAAATATGTGTCATTCGAAACACTGTACCGCCCCGAGGAAATGCGAGGGCAGCGTTCTCGTTTAAGTACCATCAGTTGGCCTTATACTGAAGGTCTGCGAATGGATGAGGCCATGCACCCACTCAGTTTTTTAGCCGTGGGTTTGTACGGCAAACTTATGCCAAACCAGAATGGCGCGCCGATTCGTTTAGTGATTCCCTGGAAGTACGGCTTTAAAAGTATTAAGTCGATAGTCAAAATCCGTTTTACGGAACAGTTACCATCAACGAGTTGGAATAAGTTAGCTCCCAAAGAATACGGGTTTTATTCGAACGTTAATCCTTCTGTAGACCATCCTCGCTGGAGCCAAGCTAGTGAACGAAGATTGCCCAGCTCTTTGTTGAATCCTCGCCGAATAAAAACCTTGCCGTTTAATGGCTATGCTAATCAGGTTGCAGGATTATACAAAGGAATGGACTTGCGGCGTTACTTTTAACAACTCTAACGAAATCTATTTGATGTGTAGCAGAGAATGTATTGATGAAAAAGTATCGTCTGCTAATAAAAGCAGTTATTTTTATTCTGTCCTTAGTACCCTTGTTTGTCATGGTCGTCGCGGCAGTATCGGAAACATTGGGTCCCGATCCCGCTGAAGCTCTGGCCCACACTTCGGGAGAGTGGGCCTTACGATTTTTATTATTAACCCTGTTGTTGACCCCTCTCAGGTTATTGAGCAAAAATTCTGAGTGGATTCGTTATCGGCGAATGTTAGGTTTGTTTGCCTTCTTTTATGCGCTTATTCATATGACGGTGTATTGTGTATTTTTATTGGGCTTGCAGTGGTCGTCTTTGTGGGACGATATTATAAAGAGGCCTTATATCACTGCGGGCTTTGCTGCTTTAGTCTTATTGGTTCCACTAGCTGTTACTTCTACCAACCGTTGGCAAAAAACATTAGGGAAAAACTGGGTGAAGTTACATAAGACCATCTATATTTGTGTGAGTCTTGCGTTATTGCATTTTATCTGGCAGGTTCGAAGCGATTTGTCCGAGCCTGTACTTTATATAGTGCTATTTTTGGCTTTGATGATATTCAGAGTGCCAGCTATTAAGGCATACTTGTTAGGACGGGCTTAGATTTTCTGGTAAACCCTTAGCCGCTTGCATAAAGCTGTTGTTAGAACTTACTACAAAGGCATTTGAAAAGGGACCTCTTTATTTCAAGACCGTTGCTGGCAGGGATGCCAGCGTCGAACTATAGGGACATATTTATGTGTGTCTTGAAATAAAGAGGATCCTTTTTAAATGCCTCGGTAATATAAGACGAGCGTAGTACTACAGTTCTGGCAGAATTATTCTAGAGCGAAAACCAACGCCGAATAGTTTTTCCAATATCCTGAATTTCTTGCGCCGAAACTTCATGTTGAATCGGGTAGGTATGGTAATCCGGCTTGTAACCCATGGCTTGTAGTGTTTGCCGCGCGGCATGTCCCATATCTTCTTGCACCATAGGGTCGAGGCTGCCGTGAAAGATGCTAACCGGTATTGTTTGGTTCGCTGGATTGAGTTTAATGGTACTGGCCGTAGGAAAATAAGTGGATAGCGCCAACAAGCCTGCTAGCGGCTCTTTGTACGTTAGGGCGGCTTCGTAGCTCACCACACCACCTTGTGAAAAACCGGCGATAATAATATTTTTTGACTCAATACCGCGAGAGATTTCGTGGTCGATAATATCCTGCACATTCTTTGCCGAAGATAATATTCCCACGAGATCGGTTTTACTCTCAATCGAAGCACCGACAATATCGTACCAGGCAGGCATAACCATGCCTCCGTTAATAGTGACGGGGATTTGTGGGGCGTGTGGAAAGATAAACCGAATTTGATGGTCTTTGGGTAAACCGAGCTGCGGTACAACGGGTACAAAATCATCACCACTGGCGCCGAGGCCATGCAGCCAGATAATAGTATGGCTGGCATCGCCACTTGTCGGATTGATTTCTATATGGGGGATCAGTGTCGTCATGGTCGTAGCGTCTTGTAAAGTATTGGTTTCGTCGTCTGAATGCTGGCAGCTAGAAACAATGAATAAAGAGAGTGTCATTGAGAGAGCTAAGATCAAATGAGCGAACTTTGATAGCATGGAACTCGCTACATGGAATTTTCGCATTAGAATCATAGCTCGATCATGGCAGATAAAACTATTGGTAGCGAGTGCGAGCAATGCATGGATATTTCAAAAACATTGTGTTGATGGCAGCTGAAAACACTTTAATAATCAGTCGTTGTAGTTAATCAAAGCGTAAACGCTCATAGTCACAGTTAATATGAGCGCTAGTATGGCACCGGCTAAAAGGCCTTCTGCCATGGTGATGCCGAAAAATAATTCGGGGCTCTGTCCGCACAACCCACGCACTTCAAACAGGGTAGGAAACCAGCTTTCGAGTGCAAACCATTGGGGTAAACCCGCGTTTATCATGCAGCTGCTTTCTATTGTTCCGCGTTCGACACCAAAGAGCTCCCAGCACTTTGCTAGTAGGCCACAGCTGAGCAGTACGCTGAGAGTGTGAGCAATATTGAGCAAAGGTCGTTGTTGCTTGATGACGATGGCAAAGGCTGCCAAGGGAATAAACGCGATAACCCAAATGCGAATATGAATGCACAGTACGCAAGGTTCGTCTTGCATACCGTATTGATAAAAAAGGGCTATACCGATGGCTGCTGCAGCAATTATGATCATCAGAAGCCAATAGCTTGTACTGCGACCAAAGTTGATGATGAATGTCGACATGTTTGTTACCGTATTAACCGACCAGGCTGGATTAGGCTAGGCGATCAGTATCGCAGGGTGGCACGGTGAAAATCAACTGCTAAACAAAGGGATCGAGTAGCCGAGTTAGTAAATCAGTCTTATGGACTTTAAAAGTTTTAAACCAACTTTTAATGTGAGGTAGGACCTTACTAAGTTTAGTACCATACGGAAAAGAATACCCGAAGCGTGTAAGCATCAAAATCATATAAAGGCTCTTGGCCTTTGCCAAAAGCTGCAGTGGTTTCTGTCGTTACTTCCCGAAAATTATCGTAGTCAAAGAACAAGTAGTCGTATTGTATATTTACTCTTGCCTTGTCGATGCCGCGTCTGAAATTCCATTCGTAGCTAGCACCAACCCCCGCAGAGAGGCTAGTAAATTCGCTGAGCTCTTTGTCTCTGCCGACAAAGTTTTGTTTGGCGGATTCCGGACTAAAAGTATTGCTGTAAAAGTCAGCAGCACTTTGTTCGTATTGTCGTACTCTGAAGTCAACTATCCATTTCGATCGAAGCTTTTGGCTGTAATCTAGCGCAAGACTAAGCGCGTCAATCCCCCAGCTGTCAGAGTAATAACCTAATCTGGACTTTATCGCCGCACTCCATGGCAAGTGATAAGATAGTTTAAAAGAGAGGGCGTCACTATTTCGGGTATTGGGATAGACCTCCTCATCTATTTGGTAAACTCCGGGAGTGCCGGGATCGTCAATTAAGATAAATCGATAGGGGTTTTGTAAATAACCTTGGCTGATAATACTTTCGTAATTTATATTGGCGATAAGATGTCTGGTCAATATTTGGGAAAAACCAGCGCGATATTGTTTAGTCGTTAGTGTATCGGCGAATAGCGCATCACCCGTTTTACTTATGTCGTCGTCGCCCTGAGAATATCCAATCGAAAGGGTCGACATGTCACCGAAGAAGTCTTGGCTAAGGTCTATTCGAAAGCTGCTGGCTCGGTAGTCATTTTCGTCACTTTTGGTGTAACCAATATTGATCAGCGATTTTTCGTGTAGCAAAGTGAAGTCGCCCGAGGTTTCGATGCGCTCTTCGGAGTAGGCGCTGGCACCCAGTGTCAGGACATCGATGGAGGCGCTGGATACTGAATCAACGTAGTAGTTTGCAGAGAACGAGTATTTTTCTGCAAAGTTTTTTCTAATCAGCACTGAGGGACCATCGATAACCATGCCGCCGCCGTCGTAGCGGTGGTACATAACATCGGCTCGTTCTGCTGGTAGTATTACCGCTAGAGATGATGAGCTGATAAAGATCAATAATAAGATTGGTAGCAAGAGGTTTTTGGCTCGGTAAACTGTCGCCGCGAAGAACGGGTTTAATGTTTTGATGGAAATAAAACAGTTCATCTTAGTTGCATCCACAGCCACCGCCGCCAGCGCCTTCGGCACCGCGAGCACCTTCTCTGGCCTGACGAACGTGGTGGACGTAACCATCGCTAACGGGGTCGCGATCGTAGAGCATGATTTCTTCCGCTAGCTTAGCGCGGTGATAGGGCTTTACCCAGGGCTTTATGCTGCAAGCAGAGGCTTGCAGCAGAGATAACAGCATGATGCATTTTATGGCGTTCATCGTTCTTTTAAAAATCCGGTTATTCGCGTATTAAATTAGAAATTTGTTGAGCATAGGCATCTTCATACCCTGGCTGATAGCCACGATGTAAATGCCGAATATTTCCACTTTTATCGATAATGACAGTTGTTGGCATTGCATCGACAGAAAATAGGTCTGCTATTTTTCCATCGGCATCAAATAAAACTGGAAACGCCACTTTCATCTCTTGGATGGCTCTATCGGCTTCTTTTTTATCTTCATCGACGTTGACGCCAATCAAGGTGAACCCCAGACCGGCGAATTCATCACTGAGCATATTCAGGTGGGGCATTTCCTGACGGCAGGGGCTACACCAAGACGCCCAAAAGTTTATCATCACGACATTTCCGCGTTGTTCCGCTAGCCGAATGTTGCTACCGGTATTACTTTGTAAGGTGAAATCTGGCGCAACGTTATTCTGTTGCTCGGCGAATACGCTAGTGGCCATACAGACTGTAAACATGCAAACAAAATTTGACACTAAGTTGAGTGTGATGCTTCTCATGGGTCTCTCCAAAAAAAATACTAGATAGTTGGTTGAGGTTTAGAAAAAGAAACTAAGGCCGCTAGATAACTCGATATTATTGGTTCGGTCATCTTCACCAAATATATCTCGATTAAAAATATGGTCGCGCACATCGATTCGCCAGGACATCCAGTCAGTTAAAAACAGGCGGTAACCAACGCCAGTATTAATGGTGAACCATTTGTCGCCGCCAAAATCGGTACTACCTGCGCCAAATATAATGTAGAAATCCGATTTAAAGGCCTTATTGAAAATCCAGCTTTCGCCGGGAAAAATATTCCAGCCAATAGATACATCGTACGTGGTGTAGTCGCGGTCGTTATCAGAGACTAACTGAGTTGACGTGAAGATTTCTTCGAAAGATGTTTTGTCACCTTTAGCCCATCCGTACGAGCCTTCAATAAAGAGATGCTCGTTTATATGAAAGTTTGCTCTGAAGGTAACAAATTCGCTGCTATCAAAGTCCTCTATGCTGAGAATGCCGGCATAAAGGCCGAGCTCTATATTTTCATTATCGATGCGCGCAATTTTAACCTCGCGGCGGTCGAGGTCGGGGGAGATTACTTCGGGCGACGCGGCCCAAACGGAGACAGAAAACGCTCCGGTGAGAGTTGATGTTAAGACGCAAACCGTGGTTAAAAGTAGGCGCTGAAGCCAATGTGCCATGTTTCTAGTTCTCCGTTTTCATTGCCCGACGTTAGAACGTTTAAATTCCTATATTCAAAGCTTAGTCGGTATTGTTTGGTGAGCAATACTTGTATACCTACTGCTGTCTGTAAAAAACTATCAGTACCGTTGTTTTGTTGACTATTCGTGCCGCGAGCGGATGTGTGAATTTCTCCTCCGCCGAGCTGAACATAGGGGGAGAGTCGCCAATGAGTAAAGGGCGCGAATGATGCGGCCAGCGCCCAGGTATTGCCCTCGGAATCGCGCGCTAAAAACTCCTCAGCTTGTAATTCAACTGAGACTACATCGGTTATTTGATAACCGAGCCGAACACCGACAAAGTCGGCCGCTGTCATTTGCCCGTAGTTAAACCCCATGTAAAATTTGGGGTCAAAAATATAAGTCATGCTGGGGTCATTTTTTGCCAATAAGGGGTTGTCGCGGTCCGGGGTGATATTTGCCACCCAGGTTTCGCCGATGCTATCTCGATGAACCCACCCTGATTTAGCGCGTCCTCCCGGGCCTTCTAAGCGTATTTTGAACCAATTATTTCGGCGCTTGAGCACTTCAATATTTTCGCCGCGTTGGGCTATGTAATAAATGGGGTAGGATTTTCCGGGTCCCGTTCTGATATCCAGATACGGTTCGACAATTTCGAGGAGTAAATTTTCGCTGCCGTGAACCCCTCCAGTTAGGATCAACAAAAAACAAAGTAATGTTTTTTTAACGGAGTAAAGCACTATAGGTCTTTTCCAAAATGTCATGGTGTCGGCGCGTCAAAAGGGTTGTTGTAGTACTGCGCACCGATATCTAGCCACTCGGCAATTAAGCGGAGTTCTTCTGCTGATAATAGGCCGTTGTGGTTTACTCGGTTGGGGCTGGTGACTTCAGGCACTCCTGGTTCTGTGCAGTCTTCTATAAATGTTGGTAGCGTAGGGAGGGTAGCGGGTAAGTGCTGTCTACAGTCATTACCCGATGTTAAACAGTCAAAAAAATTGACGCTGGCATTAAATCTTGCACCGGCTTCGTTTAGGCTGGGAGGTACAGCCGCGGGTTGGGGCTGGCCTATCGCGCTGACGGGGTTTCCCATGCCGTCGAGTATCAACATTCCTTGGCCATCCAGTTGATTACAAGTCCACTGTCTAGGGAGCGTTGCTCCTCCCACCAAAATATCTTCGATGTCCGCACGAAGTAGCTCGCGATAAGAGGCGAATTGATTGTTAGCGTCAAGAGTCGAGCTTAAGTCTAGTTGTGCTGCCGGTACGCGCGTGCCGTTGTTAGTAGTATGGCAGCCTACGCAGCTGTTAAATTGTGAGGGTGGGATTTCGCCATCGTCTATCGGTGCTCTAACAGCCTCCCAAATGGGTTGAATGTGCTGTTCATAATTTATGGTTATCCGACATAACGGAGTCCAGCCTGAAGCGCCTGACTGACAGAAGATATTTTCTGGATTCGGCGTATTAAGATTGGCATAGCTAATATCCAAAGCGTTGCCTTTGACCGCACCCGTGCCTTCATCAGTCCACTCATCGATATAAATTAAATCGCTGTCGGTTTTTCGCTCTTGTAGTTCTGGGCTTTGGTCGGCCAAAATATAGGGCGCATAGTTTTCTGCCATGGTTTTACCAACGTCCCCTCTGGGTTGTACTGTATTGGGAAATAAGCCCGCAGCGGGTGGGGCACCCAGAT